>NZ_JBTVYK010000025.1:0-94188 GCF_054788135.1 Streptomyces sp. O3 | reverse complement strand
CCCCCCCCGGGCCGCCCCGGGCCCCGGGGGGGGGCCCCGGGCCTCCCGCCCCCGGCCCCCACCGCTGTGGCCGTCCGGGCTCAGCCCTGCGTGTCGAACTCCGCCCGCAGCTCGTCTCTGAGCGAGCGTTGGAACGCGGTCACCAGCGCCTGCACCACCAGCGGCTGCATATGCGCGGACAGCGACTTCATCGCCTCCACATGGCGCGGGTCCGACTCCCGCTCCCGGTAGGGGGCCCAGACCTGGTCGCGGAACAGTCCGGCCAGCTCGTGCGCCGCCGACCGGGCGTGCTCCAGCAGGACCGTACGCGAAGCGAGGAGCGTCTCCTGCGCGATCGGCACGTCAAGCAGCTGCACTCCCAGCCGCAGCAGCCCCGGATCGACCCGGAAGGCGTCCGGGTCGTCCGTCCGGGTGATCGCGTCCATCGCGGCGAGCCGGTCCAGATCCTCGTCCGTCAGCGTGCGCCCGGCACGGCGGTCGAGCTCCGCGCGGCTCGCGTCCTCCACCGCGTCCGGGGCCCAGGCCGCCACCAGAGCCCGGTGGATGGCCAGGTCATGCGCGCTCAGATCGGGCGGCAGCCGCTCCATGTACCGCTCGATCGCCGCCAGGGTCATGCCCTGGTGCTGGAGCTCCTCTATCAGCGCCAGCCGGGACAGATGGTCCTGGCCGTAGCGCCCGACGCGGCGCGGGCCGATGTGCGGGGGCGGCAGCAGCCCCCGCGTGCCGTAGAAGCGGATCGTGCGGACGGTGACTCCGGCGCGCGCGGCCAGCTCGTCGACTGTGAGCGTCGGCTCCTCGATGTCCGTCGTCATGGCAGCGTGCGCCTCCCGGATCGTGCGTTCATACGGTGCAACAGTATTGCTGTCTCACCACTGTTGTGAAAGTGCCCCGGCTGCCGGCCGGGAGTGCCGGGCAGCCGGGGCGGGGCGCGCGACGCCGTGACTACCGCACCGAACCGATCACCGGGTAGTGATCACTGAGGTTGGTGTACGTGTAGTCCTTGCCCCAGCTGGAGACCGTCCAGGGCGCGGACTCCTCCTTGATCACCTCGTTGTTCCAGCCCGCCGGGCGCGCGTGCCCGGCGCGGTGCAGGACGTAGTCCAGGTCCTCGCTCGGCTCGTCCGGGTAGCGCTCGGCGGAGATCGAGTTGTCCAGGGTGTCGAAGGAGTACGGGACCCCGGTGCGGGAGTCCGGGTCGGCGAAGCCGCCGTCGGCCAGCATCGAGGCGTACTCGGCGCTGTGCGAGTCCACATTGAGGTCGCCCGCGACGATGACCTGCTCGCTCGCCGGGATGTTCTTGCCGTCCAGGAAGGCGTCCATCGCCTTGAACTGGCGGCTGCGCATCTCGGCCGCCTCGCCCGCGTCGCAGCCGGGGTCGGTGGACTGCGCGTGGGTGCCGACCACGTGCACCCGGCTGCCGTTCACGTCGAGCACCGCGTAGGCGAAGCCCTTGTTGGACCACCAGTCCGCGCCGCACGCGTCCTTGTAGACGTACTGCTCCTTGTGCACGATCGGCCACTTGCTGAGAATCGTCACGCCGCCGTCCTCGGGCGTCATGGACGAGTAGGAGCCGCCCGTGGCGTCCCAGCCGGACTTGCTGCGGCCGACGACCGGCGTCTGGTGCGGGTACGCGCCCGACGCGTTGTCCATCAGCGCGTCCGACGAGGAGTTGTCGAACAGCTCCTGGAGCACGACCACGTCGTTGCCGCCGAAGAAGCCGGTCTTGGGTATCTCCGCCGCCCGGTGGTCCTGGCCCCAGTTCGGGTACAGCGACTTGCTGAACAGGAAGGCGTTGTACGTCAGAACCTTCAGCTCCGGGGTCGCGTCGGCGGCCGCCTGGGCGGGGGCCGCGCCGACGAGGGCGGCCCCGGCGACCGTGAGCGCGACAGCGGAACCGCAGACGCGGCGAAGGACGGAATGGGACACGGATGCTCTCCCGATCATTCGGTGGGGGACGGATGCGAGCACATCAAACCAGCCAGAGTTACTTCCTGGTAGCCCTTGGGTGCCGCGGACCGAACGCCAGGTGTCCGGCGGGCGACGCTATGGGGTGTCGCATACTGGAGGTCCCCGTATGCGACTGTTTTCGGCCTTTTCTCGCGCATCGGGTACGGCGAAGGGGACGCACCCCGTGAACGGCAGCCAGCCCCGCGCCGCGGGGCCCGCCCCGCCCCCGCCCGGCGGCCTCCTGTGGGACCGCGCCGGGGACATCCGGGTCCTGCTCACGCTGCCCGCCGCGTTCGTCCTCCAGGTCGCCCACCCGGCCGTCGGCGCGGGCGTGGACGCCCACTCGGCCTTCCGTGCCGACCCGTGGGGGCGCGGCGAGCGCTCCCTGCGCTCGCTCCAGCTGTGGGTGTACGGCGGCGAGGCCGCGGCCGCGGAGGGGCGGCGGCTGCGCGCCCTGCACCGCACCGTCCGGGGCGTCGACAGCCGGGGCCGCCGCTACCACGCGCTGGGGCCCGCGCCCTACGCCTGGGTGCACGCCACCGGCTTCCCCGTCGCCCGGCACGCCTACGGCTATCTGTACCGTCCCCTCCGCACGGCGGCGGCCGACGAGCGGCAGCTGTACGCGGAGTGGCTGCGGGTCGGCCGGATACTCGGCATCCGCGACCGGGACCTGCCGCAGACGGTCGAGGAGTTCTGGCCGTACTACCGCAGGACGCTCGCCGACGAGCTCGAAGCGACCCCGGTGGTCCGCGAACTGCTGGCCGTCGACCGGCCGGTGCCCCCGCCGGACCGCGGGCCGTGGGCGCTGCGGCTGCCGCTGCGCGCGCTCTGGCCGCTGCTGTGGCCAGCGCTGGCGCGGCTGCGGCGGTTCCTCGCGGTGGGACTGCTGCCGCCCGACGCGCGCGAGGTGATCGGCCTGGCCTGGACGGACCGCCAGGAGCGTCGGCTGCGCCGCTTCGGGCGGGTGGTGCGGACTCTGGTGCCGCTGCTCCCGGAGCGGCTGCGCTACCTGCCGCTGGCCCGCGCCGCGCGGGCCCGCCACCGCGCGAGCCAGCCCCCGCCCACCGGCTGAGGCGCTTAGGGTCTGTCCGGCGGATCAGGCCGCCCCTTGCCTGGCGGTGCGCTTCTCCGCTCACCAGGCGTGATCCGCCGGACAGGGCCTAGCGGGCGGCCTCCCCGCTCTCCGCGGGCCTGCGACGCCGCGGTGAGGTCCCGTACGGGGGCGACGGCCGGGCCGTCGGCGGGCCGCTCGCCCCGTCGGGGTGGCTCACCTGCCCCGCTTGGGGTCGACGAGGCCCGCCTTGCGCAGCGCGTCCGCCATCGCGCTGTTCGCCGGAGCCGCCGCCTGGCGGCCGCCGCCGCGGGACGCGTCCCCGGAGCCGCCGCCACGACGGCCCCCGCCGCGCTGGGCGGGCGGACGGCCGCCGCCCCCGCCGCCGCCACGCTCCCGGCGCTGACCGCCCTTGGCGGACCGAGCGCCCTTCTGCCCGTCGCCGCCGGACGCGGCCCGGTCCGCCGCCTCGTCGTCCAGCCGCAGCGTCAGCGAGATCCGCTTACGCGGGATGTCGACGTCCAGCACCTTCACCTTCACGATGTCTCCGGGCTTCACCACGTCCCGCGGATCCTTCACGAACGTCCTGGACATCGCCGAGACGTGCACCAGGCCGTCCTGGTGCACCCCGACGTCCACGAACGCGCCGAACGCGGCCACGTTCGTGACCACGCCCTCCAGCACCATCCCGGCCGCCAGGTCGCCGATCTTCTCCACGCCCTCCTTGAAGGACGCCGTCCTGAACGCGGGCCGCGGGTCCCGTCCCGGCTTCTCCAGCTCCCGCAGGATGTCCGTCACCGTCGGCAGGCCGAACGTGTCGTCCACGAAGTCCCGCGGCTCCAGCGCGCGCAGCGCCGCCGTATCGCCGATCAGCGAGCCGACCGCACCGCCCGTCGCCCGCGCCATCCGCCGCACCACCGGGTACGCCTCGGGGTGCACGCTCGAGTAGTCCAGCGGATCGTCCCCGCCGCGGATGCGCAGGAAGCCCGCGCACTGCTCGTACGCCTTCGGACCCAGCCGCGCCACGTCCTTGAGCGCCTTGCGCGCCGTGAACGGGCCGTTGGCGTCGCGGTGCGCCACGATGTTCTCGGCGAGTCCCGCGCCGATGCCCGACACCCGCGCGAGCAGCGGCGCGGACGCGGTGTTCACATCCACCCCGACGCCGTTCACACAGTCCTCGACGACCGCGTCCAGGGAGCGGGACAGCTTCACCTCGGACAGGTCGTGCTGGTACTGGCCGACCCCGATCGACTTGGGGTCGATCTTCACCAGCTCGGCCAGCGGGTCCTGGAGCCGCCGCGCGATGGACACCGCGCCGCGCAGCGACACATCCAGCTCCGGCAGCTCCTGGGAGGCGAACGCCGAGGCCGAGTACACCGAGGCGCCCGCCTCCGAGACCATGACCTTGGTCAGCTTCAACTCGGGGTGCTTGCCGATCAGTTCACCGGCGAGCTTGTCCGTCTCGCGCGAGCCCGTGCCGTTGCCGATGGCGATCAGCTCGACCCCGTGCTCCTTGGCGAGCCGCGCCAGCGTGCCCAGCGCCTCGTCCCACTTGTTGGCCGGGACGTGCGGGTAGATCGTGTCGGTGGCCACGACCTTGCCCGTCGCGTCGACCACGGCGACCTTCACGCCCGTACGCAGACCGGGGTCGAGCCCCAGCGTCGCGCGCGTGCCGGCCGGGGCGGCGAGCAGCAGATCCCGCAGGTTGGACGCGAAAACCCGGACCGCCTCGTCCTCGGCGGCCGTCCGCAGCCGCAGCCGCAGGTCGATGCCCAGATGCGTCAGGATCCGGGTGCGCCACGCCCAGCGCACGGTGTCCAGCAGCCAGGAGTCGGCCGGGCGGCCGCGGTCGGCGATCTGGAAGTGCCGGGCGATGACGTCCTCGTACGAGGAACGGCCCTCCGGCGCGGCGTCCGGCTCCTCGGGCTCCAGGACCAGGTCCAGGACGCCCTCCTTCTCGCCCCGGAGCATCGCGAGCACCCGGTGCGACGGCAGCTCGGTGAACGGCTCGGCGAAGTCGAAGTAGTCCGCGAACTTGGCGCCCTCGGTCTCCTTGCCGTCCTTCACCCTGGCCGCGAGCCGCCCGCGCGTCCACATCCGCTCGCGCACCTCGCCGATCAGGTCCGCGTCCTCGCTGAACCGCTCGGTGAGGATCGCCCGCGCGCCGTCCAGCGCGGCCTGCGGGTCCGGGACGCCCCGCTCGGCGTCCACGAACGCCGCCGCGGCGGCGAGCGGCTCCACGCCTGGATCGCCGAACAGCCCGTCGGCGAGCGGCTCAAGCCCCGCCTCGCGGGCGATCTGCGCCTTGGTGCGGCGCTTGGGCTTGTACGGGAGGTAGATGTCCTCCAGCCGAGCCTTGGTGTCGGCGGCCTCGATCCGGGCCCGCAGCTCGTCGGTCAGCTTGCCCTGCTCGCGCACCGATTCGAGGATCGCCGCACGCCGGTCCGCAAGCTCCCGCAGATAGCGCAGCCGCTCCTCGAGCGTGCGCAGCTGCGCGTCGTCGAGCAGCTCGGTCGCCTCCTTGCGGTAGCGCGCGATGAAGGGCACGGTCGACCCGCCGTCGAGCAGCTCGACCGCCGCCCGCACCTGCCGTTCCCGGACGCCGAGTTCCTCGGCGATCCTGCTCTCGATGGACGCCACGCTGGCTGGCAGTGCTGATGTCACGATTTCCGTACCGCCTTCTCGCTGGGCTTGCTGCGTCAGCATTGTGGCAGGTGGCACCGACAACGGGGGATCAGCCCCGTCGCCGGTGCGCCGGATCGGCCCTGCCAGCGCTGTCAGCCCGGTCAGCCCTTGCCGAGGAGATCCGCGGGGAACGCGCCCGCCTCCAGCGCGGTCCTGACGAACCCGGTGCCCAACGCGGTGAGCCGCTCGACGCCCGCCGCCCCCAGATGCTCGTACGGCGCCGCGTCCAGCCGGTCGGTCGTGAGCTCGACCTCCTCGCGCAGCTCGGCCCCCGCCACGGTCAACTCGCCGTCGGCGTCCAGCACACCACGCGCGCGAAGCCGCTCGGTGGCCGCGTCCCAGTCCCGCTGGGTCCAGCCGCGCGTGGCGAACACCCACTTGGGGGTGATGCCCTGGCCGGTCGCGGTGTGGGTCCGTATCGCCTCCAACGGGTCGAGCCCCGCCGTCAGCAGGGCCACCAGGTGTCCGTCGCCGCGGTGCTCACGCAGCAGCGTCGCGGCGTGCCAGTAGGCGAGGTGCGGCGCGTCGGGCACCGGCAGATCGGCGTGCGCGGCGTACAGCGGCCGGGCGTGGCGGGTGCACGCCTCGGCGGCGCGCAGGGCGAGCCGGGCGGCCTCGGCCATCTCGTCCGACGCGACGGTCTCCTCGCCGAGCAGACGCCGCAGCGTCGTGTCGGCGGCACGGAGCCGGGCGTCGATCACGGCCTCGGGCGAGGTGGTCCGCCACACCGCCGGGACGACCTTGGCGATCGTGTCGTAGGGGTAGTTGTAGAAGGCGGCCGTGACCGCGCCGGGGCCGACCTTGCCGAGCACGGCGGCCCGCCCGACGAACGCGGCGGCCCTGGGGTCCTCGACACCGGCCGAAGCCAGTTCCTTCTCGTAGTCGGGGGAGAAGTACACGAAGGCGTGCAGCGGGTTGAGCACGTGATGGCACCGACGCCCGGCGTAGGCGGGAAGTGAAGTCATACCCGCACGGTACCGACTGGTAGGTACGGCCGGAAGACCGCGGAGCGGCGGCCCGCCCGGATGGCAGGAAAGGTGGGGTACTCGTCATTGCGGCCATCCAGCGCACTCCCCAAGAATCGACGGCATGGCGAAGGCCCCGGCACCGCACACCGTTCTGATCGTCCTCTTCGACGACGTCCTGAGCCTCGACGTCACCGGCCCCATGGAGGTCTTCGCCGGTGCGGCGAGCGCCGTCGGCGACGCGGACGTCCCGTACCGCGTCCGCACCGCCACACTCGACGGCGCTCCGGTCCGCGCCTCCAACCGCCTCACCCTGGCCCCCGACCACCGACTCGCCGACGCGCCCGCCGCGGACACCCTGCTGGTGCCCGGCGGTCCGGGCTCGCTCGACCCGGACCCCCGGCTGGTGGACTGGCTGCGCGCGCACGGGCCCGAGGCGACCCGCCTGGTGTCGGTCTGCACCGGAGCCGTCCCGCTGGCCGCCGCCGGTCTGCTCGACGGGCGCCGGGTGACCACCCACTGGGCGTACAGCGACCAGCTCGCCCGCGCGCACCCCGAGGTCCACGTCGACCCGGACCCGATCTACGTGCGGGACGGGCACCTTGCGACCTCGGCCGGAGTCACCGCGGGCATCGACCTCGCGCTGGCCCTGGTCGAGGAGGACCTGGGGCGCGACGTGGCGCTCACCGTCGCCCGCTACCTGGTCGTCTTCCTGCGCCGACCGGGCAACCAGGCCCAGTTCAGCGCCCAGCTCGCCGCGCAGACCGCGCGGCGCGAGCCGCTGCGCGAGGTCCAGCGGTGGATCGCCGAGCACCCCGCAGCCGATCTGTCGGTCGAGTCCCTGGCCGCCCGCGCCCGGCTCTCGCCCCGGCACTTCGCCCGCGCCTTCCAGGCCGAGAGCGGCATGACACCGGGCCGGTACGTCGAGCGCGTACGCCTGGAACAGGCCCGCCGTCTCCTGGAGGACTCCACGGACGGCGTCGAGCGGATCTCCCGCTCCTGCGGCTACGGCACGCCTGAGGCGATGCGCCGTGCCTTCGTCAAGACGCTGGGTTCGTCCCCGGCCGAGTACCGCCGCCGCTTCCGCCCGGCGGACTGACGCCCCACGAAAAACCCACGAAAGACCCACGAAAGACCCACGAAAGGAAGTCATGCAGATCGCGATCGTCCTCTACGACGGCTTCACCGCCCTGGACGCCGTCGGCCCCTACCAGACGCTCAACCCCCTGCCGGACGCCGAGACCCTGTTCGTCGCCGAGCAGGCGGGCCCCGTCAGGGACGACAGCGGGCGGCTCAGCCTCATGGCCGAGAAGTCGCTCGCCGAGGTGCCGCGGCCCGACATCGTGGTCGTTCCCGGCGGCCCGGACGCGCCGGTCGGCGACGAAGCGCTCCTCGACTGGCTGCGGGCCGTCGACGCCACCACGACCTGGACGACATCGGTGTGCACCGGCTCGCTGCTGCTCGCGGCCGCCGGGCTGCTCAAGGGCCGTCAGGCCACATCGCACTGGCTGGCGCTCGACGCCATCGCGGCGTACGGCGTCGCCCCGACCGGGCAGCGGGTCGTCTTCGACGGCAAGTACGTCACCGCGGCCGGAGTCTCGTCCGGCATCGACATGGGCCTGACCCTGGCCGGGAAGATCGCGGGCGACCAGCACGCCCAGGGCGTCCAGCTCATGATCGAGTACGACCCGGAGCCGCCGTACGACGCGGGCTCACCCGAGAAGGCCCCCGCGGCCCTGGTGGAGCGGTTCCGCGGGGAAGGCGCGGCCGTCTCCTAGGCCCTGTCGACGGGGTCGGCCGGGCCCGCGGTCCACTGGAACCGCGGGTTCCTGCGCTCCAGGAACGCGGCGACCCCCTCCGCGGTGTCGCCGCTGCCGCGCGCCTGCTCGGCCCAGTGCGCCGCCCGGTCCGCGCGGCCCGCCGCGAACTCCTTGGCGGCGGCCTGGGTCAGCCGGGAGCGGCTGAGCAGCGCCTTCGCGAACTCGCCCACCCGCTTGTCCAGTTCGCCCACCGGCAGCACCTCGTCTACGAGACCGGTGCGCAGCGCGCGTTCGGTGCCGATCAACTCGGCCGAGAACAGCAGGTACTTGGCGGTGGCGGGGCCCACCAGGGACACCAGCCGCCGGGTGGAGGACGCCCCGTACACGATGCCGAGCTTCGCCGGGGTGACCCCGAACGACGCCCCCTCCTCGGCGAACCGCAGATCGCACGCCGCGGCGAGCTGGCACCCGCCGCCCACACAGAAGCCCCGCACCGCGGCCAGCGTCGGCTTCGGGAACGCCGCCAGCGCCTCCTCGGCCCGTACGGCCAGGTCCTGCGCCTCGTCCGCCGACGCGCGCAGCCCGGAGATGTCCGCGCCCGCGCAGAACGTGCCGCCCGCACCGGTCAGCACGAGCACCCCGACGGACGGGTCGGCGGCCAGCCCGGTCAGCAGCGCGGGCAGCGCCCGCCACATGTCCGCGGTCATCGCGTTCCGCCGGGCCGGGTGGTCGATCACGACGGTGGCGATCCCGCCGTCGACGGTGTGCCGCAGTCGCGGTCCGGTGAGCTCCGTGTGCGCCATGCGCGGGATGCTATCCGCACGCCCCGAACGTACGATCAACAAGGGGCCGCACTCCAGGTACCGCGAGGAGGCGCTATGACCGGGCGCACCGCTCCGGGCGTGAAACTGCGGCGAAGTTTCGGGCGGCTCACGCTGCTGGGCGTCATCCTGGCCCTGGCCGGGCTCGTCGGCCTCGGCTATGCCGCCTTCGCCACCTTGACCTCGATGCTGCTGTTCGGCTGGCTGCTGCTGGCAGGCGGCGCCGTCGGCCTGCTGCACGCCGTCCAGTCCCGCGGCACCAGCTTCTTCTGGCTGGGCGTGGTGGTCGCCGCGCTGAACCTGGCCGCCGGTGTGGTGCTCATCAGACACCCCGAGGGGTCGGCGGAGGCGCTGACCATGTTCGCGGCGCTGCTCTTCCTCACCGGCGGCGCCTTCCGGCTGGTCGGCAGCGCGGTGGTGCGCGGCCCGCAGTTCGGCCTGACCCTGGGCCAGGGCGCCTTCGGGCTGCTGCTCGGACTGCTGGTGCTGTTCGACTGGCCGGACAGCAGCCGCTATGTGATCGGCGTCTTCTTCTCGCTGGCGCTGCTCTTCGACGGGCTGGGCCTGATCGCCACCGGCGCGCTGGGGCGGCGCGTGGTCGACCAGCTCACCGAGGAAGCCGAGCAGGCCGGGGAACCCGAGGAACCCGAGGAACCCGAGGAACCCGAGGAAAACACAGAACCGGCAAAGCCCGTGAATCCGGAACAAGACGAGCAGGATGAGTCGCGCCCCTGACGCTGCCACACAGCGGCGATCAGAAGGCGTCGATAGTCAACGAGTTCCGGTCACTTCCGTGGTGCGCGCCCGCACGTTCTCAGACTCGACGGTGTGGTGACTATCGAGCGTAGAGGCGGCGACCGGACGATGGACAACGGCGGTGGAGTCCCAACCGAGGCCCCAACCGGCCAGACCGCGCGAGGGCAGACGGTCGCGGCCCGGCCCGCGCCGGGGCCGCTGCCGTACGAAGGCGTCTGGAGGTTCACCGCGCCCGCCGTCGAAGCCTCCGTGCCGCAGGCCCGGCACGCCGTACGCGACCTGCTCAGCCGCCAGGGCGTACCGGCCCGCGCCGACGTCGTCCACGGACTGCTGCTGATCGTCTCGGAGCTGGTCACCAACGCCGTACGGCACGCGGCCCTGCTGTCCCCGACGATCGCCGTCGAGGTGGCGGTGGGCGCGGAGTGGGTGCGGGTCGCGGTCGAGGACGACCACCCTTACCGGCCCAAGGCCCTGGAGGCGGACCAGGGCCAGACCGGAGGGCGCGGGCTGCTGCTGGTCCTGGAGATCACCAAGGAGGCCGGCGGGGTCTGCGACGCCGAGCACACGGCGAGCGGCGGCAAGGTGATCTGGGCCGCCCTGCCCCTCGAACCGCGCCAGTGAACCACCGAACCTGAACCGCCGCCGCCAGGCCGCCGGCCGGCCCGCCGCCAGCCCCGCTACCAGCCCGCCGACGGGCCCGTCAGCTCCTTGATCGCGGGCCGGGCCGAGTCGAGCACCGTCATGAACCACGCCGAGAACGGCCCCGTCTCGTGCCGGACGGCGAGCTCATCCGGCGTCACGAACGCCGTCTCGCCGACCTCTTCCGGGTCGGGCCGCAGCGGAGACTGCACCATCCCCACGAAGAGGTGGTTGAACTCCTGCTCCACCAGACCCGAACGCGGGTCCGGGTGGTTGTAGCGCACCGTGCCCGCCTCGGCCAGCAGCGAGGGCGAGACCCCCAGCTCCTCGTACGTCCGCCGCGCGGCCGCCGCGAACGGCGCCTCGCCCGGATAGGGGTGCCCACAGCAGGTGTTCGACCAGACGCCGGGGGAGTGGTACTTGCCCAGCGCGCGCCGCTGGAGCAGCAGCCGCCCCCGCTCGTCGAAGAGGAACACGGAGAAGGCCCGGTGCAACTGGCCGGGCGCCTGGTGGGCGGCGACCTTCTCCGCGGTGCCGATGGTGTTGCCATCCTCGTCGACCAGTTCGAGCAGGATCGTGTCCGCGGACCCGCTGGCCTCGGTGTTCGCAGCGGTGGCTGGTGTGATCGGCATACCCATCCTTCGCGTTGGTCGTCGAGCCTCAAGTCTGCCGTACGAATCCGGAGCTTTCGGCACCTTCGGCCACCCGCGTGTACCCGTCCACGACGGCGGGCCGGTACCGCGGGCCACCCCGTCAACGCCGAAGGCCGCCGGATGACTGATCATGCCCCGCGGAGCCCCTCCGGAACCGTCGAACACCGGCGCGAGCACGGCCCCGTACGGGGCGCGGGGGGACGCGCGGGACACGGCGGACGTGGGGGGGGGACACCGTCAGTGGCACAGCCCCGGCTCGTGCTCGGCGTGACCGCCGGGCTCCAGCTGGAAGGTGCAGTGCTCGACGTCGAAGTGGTCCCCGAGGCAGCCCTGGAGCTCGTGCAGCATCTTCTCGTGACCGACCGAGTCCAGTACCTCGGCGCTGACGACCACATGCGCCGAGAGCACCGGCATACCGGAGGTGATCGTCCAGGCGTGCAGATCGTGGACGTCCTCGACGCCGGGAAGCGCCACTATGTGCGCCCGCACCTCGGCCATGTCGACACCCTTGGGAGCGGCCTCCAGCAGGACGTTCAGCGTCTCCCGCAGCAGCTTGACGGTACGCGGCACGATCATCAGGCCGATCACCAGCGAGGCGATCGGGTCGGCCGCCTGCCAGCCGGTCAGGATGATCACGGTCGCCGAGATGATCACGGCGGCCGAGCCCAGCGCGTCCGCCAGCACCTCCAGGAAGGCCCCCCGTACGTTGAGGCTCTCCCGCTGGCCGCGCATCAGCAGCGTCAGCGAGACGATGTTCGCGACCAGGCCGATGGCGCCGAAGACGATCGCGAGGCCGCCCTTGGTCTCGGCCGGGGTGATGAACCGCTCGATCGCCTCGTACAGCACATAGCCGCCGACGCCGAGCAGCAGCAGACAGTTGGCGAGCGCCGCGAGGATCTCCGCGCGGGCGAAGCCGAAGGTGCGGTTGCGGCTCGGCGGCCGGTTGGCGAAGTGGATCGCCAGCAGCGCCATGCTCAGACCGACCGCGTCCGTGGCCATGTGCGCCGCGTCTGCGACCAGGGCCAGCGAGTCCGCCATGATCCCGCCGACGATCTCCACGACCATCACGGTGAGCGTGATCGACAGTGCGATGCGCAGCCGCCCCCGGTAGCGGGCGGCGGCCGTGCCCGACGTGGGTGGTGCGGCGTGGCCGTGATCGTGGCCGGCTCCCATGAATGCCCCTTCGGTCCCGTTTTCCGGTCTGGTGATTCCTCGGGTGACTCCTCGTGCGTGTGAGCCAGTGAACTACGGGGTGGGGGTATTGGCAACACGGCACTGAACACCGTTGTCATGTGCCCTGACCTGCGGAAATGCCCGCAGGTCAGGGCCTCGTGGAGATCACCGGCCAAGGCCCCGCCGCAGGGCGCGGTTTGTGGTGCGCGCTCTTGATCCACGATGATGGCCGGGCATCGTGCCGGAGCAGGCGCAGATGGTCAGGGCGTAAACGGCCGGTGAACGCGGGCGTCCGAACATCCGATAGCCTCTGCCGAAGCCTCTGCTGACGTGCCGCCCGGCCGACCGACGCCGGGGCACGCCCCCTCGCGCACGTCCGACGCCGCCGCACGCGTGTCGGCCCTCCAAGGAGTGAGTTCGACTGTCGACCGCCATCCTCACCGGTACTCCGGTCTCCGGCTCGCCGCTCGAGGGTGACCTGCGGGACCTGGGCTTCGACGTGCGGGTCGCCGCCACCGCCGAGGACACCGCGGCCCTGGTCGCCGCGGCCCCGGCGAACGAACGCGTCGCGGTCGTCGACGCCGCGTTCGTCGGACACACCCACGCGCTGCGGCTCGGACTCACCGACCCCCGCTTCCCCGCGTCCGCCATCCCCGGCGCGGTGACCGTCCAGCCCGCGGCCCGCCAGGCGCTCACGCGCGCGGTACGCGCCGCCACGGGCGAGGGCGCGCGCGACGGCGGCGCCATAGCGGTGCGCACCCTCGCCGACCGCCTCGCCCAGGAGCTGGCCGCCGACGGCACCGAGGTGCACCGCCCCGAGCTCGGCGCCCTGGTCGCCACGGTCCCCGCCGACCCACAGGCCCTGGACGAGGCTCAGCGGGCCGTCGCCGCCGTCGACGACGAGGCGGTACGGCTGCGCGGCGCGGTCAAGTCCAGGGACGGCTTCTTCACGACCCACTGCGTCAGCCCCTACTCGCGCTATCTCGCGCGCTGGTGCGCCCGCCGCGGCCTCACCCCGAACCAGGTCACCACCGCCTCGCTGCTCACCGCGCTGATCGCGGCCGGATGCGCGGCGACCGGCACCAGGACGGGCTTCGTCGCGGCCGGTGCGCTGTTGCTCCTCTCCTTCGTCCTGGACTGCACCGACGGGCAGCTCGCCCGCTACTCGCTCCAGTACTCCACACTGGGCGCCTGGCTGGACGCCACCTTCGACCGCGCCAAGGAGTACGCCTACTACGCGGGCCTCGCACTCGGCGCCGCCCGCGCGGGCGACGACGTATGGGCACTCGCCCTGGGCGCGATGGTGCTGCAGACCTGCCGCCACATCGTGGACTTCTCCTTCAACGAGGCCCACCACGACGCCACCGGCGCCGGTGAATCCGTCACGGGCAGCCCCACCGCGGCGCTCTCCGACCGGCTCGACAGCATCGGCTGGACCGTGTGGCTGCGCCGCATGATCGTGCTGCCGATCGGCGAGCGCTGGGCGCTGCTCGCCGTGCTGACCGCCCTCACCACCCCGCGCATCACCTTCGTCGCCTTGCTGATCGGCTGCGCGTTCGCCGCCTGCTACACCACGGCCGGACGGCTGCTGCGCTCGCTGACCCGCCGGGCGACCCGCACCGACCGGGCCGCCGCCGCTCTGGCCGATCTCGCCGACAGCGGCCCGCTCGCCCAGCTCTGCGCCGCACGGCTCGGCGCGCTCGCCCGCGCGCTGCCCGCCTTCACGGCCCCCGCCGTCGCGCTGCTCGGCGGCGGCGTCCTGGTCGCCGTCGCCGCCTTCACCGACTTCGGCGGGCCCTGGCCGGTGCTCGCGGCGCTCGGCTACGCCCTCGCCTCGGGCCTCGCGGTCGCCGCGCCCCTCAAGGGGGCGCTGGACTGGCTGGTCCCGCCGCTGTTCCGGGCCGCCGAGTACGGCGCCGTCCTGGTGCTCGCGGCCAGGGCCGAGGTGAACGGGGCCTTGCCAGCGGCTTTCGGACTGGTGGCCGCGGTCGCCTACCATCACTACGACACGGTGTACCGCATTCGCGGCGGCGCCGGCGCGCCCCCGCGGTGGCTGGTGCGCGCGATCGGCGGGCACGAAGGCAGGACGCTCGCGGTCGCGGTCGCCGCCGCCCTGTTGCCCGCACAGGACTTCCCCGTCGCGCTCACGGCTTACGCCGTGGCCGTGGCACTGCTGGTGCTCGTCGAGAGCATCCGCTTCTGGGTGACCGCCCACAGGCGCGGAGCACCCGCCGTACACGATGAAGGAGAACCCGCATGATCGGCCTCGTCCTTGCGGCAGGCGCCGGACGGCGTCTGCGTCCGTACACGGACACCCTGCCCAAGGCCCTGGTGCCCGTCGACGGCGACACCACCATCCTCGACCTGACCCTCGGCAACTTCGCCGAGATCGGTCTCACCGAGGTCGCGATCATCGTGGGCTACCGGAAGGAGGCCGTCTACGAGCGCAAGGCGGCCCTGGAGGCGAAGTACGGCCTCAAGCTCACCCTCATCGACAACGACAAGGCCGAGGAGTGGAACAACGCCTACTCCCTGTGGTGCGGCCGTGACGCCATCGCGCACGACGTGATCCTCGCCAACGGCGACACCGTGCACCCGGTCTCCGTCGAGAAGACCCTGCTCGCCGCGCGCGGCGACGGCCAGAAGATCATCCTCGCCCTGGACACCGTGAAGCGGCTCGCGGACGAGGAGATGAAGGTCGTCGTGGACCCCGAGAAGGGCGTCCAGAAGATCACCAAGCTGATGGACCCGGCCGAGGCCACCGGCGAGTACATCGGCGTCACGCTCATCGAGGGCACCGCCGCCGCCGAGCTCGCCGACGCGCTGAAGGCCACCTTCGAGCGCGACCCCGACCTCTACTACGAGGACGGCTACCAGGAGCTCGTGAACCGCGGCTTCAAGGTCGACGTCGCGCCGATCGGCGACGTCAAGTGGGTCGAGATCGACAACCACGACGACCTCGCCAAGGGCCGGGAGATCGCGTGCCAGTACTGACGAGGCTCATCCCCTCGCCGGTCGTCGTCGACATCAACGCGGGCGCCCTGGACGGCCTGGCGAACGTGCTGGCCGACCAGCGCATCTCCGCCGCGGGCAAGCTGGCGATCGCCATCAGCGGCGGCTCGGGCCGGGCCCTGCGCGAGAAGCTCGCGCCGTCCCTGCCCGGCGCCGACTGGTACCCGGTCGCCGACGGAACCATCGACTCGGCGGTGCGGCTCGCCGACGACATCAAGGGCAAGCGGCGCTACGACGCCGTGGTCGGCCTGGGCGGCGGCAAGATCATCGACGTGGCGAAGTACGCCGCGGCGCGGGTCGGCCTGCCCATGGTCGCCGTGGCGACCAACCTCTCCCACGACGGCCTCTGCTCGCCCGTGTCCATCCTGGACAACGACAACGGCCGCGGCTCCTACGGCGTCCCGACGCCGATCGCGATGGTCATCGACCTCGACGTCATCCGGGACGCCCCGGTGCGGTTCGTGCGCTCCGGCGTCGGCGACGCGATCTCCAACATCTCGGCGATCGCCGACTGGGAGCTGTCCCACCAGGTGAACGGCGAGTCCGTGGACGGCCTGGCCGCCGCCATGGCCAGGACCGCCGGTGAGTCCGTGCTGCGCCATCCGGGCGGCGCGGGCGACGACGAGTTCCTCACGGTGCTCGCCGAGGCGCTGGTGCTCTCGGGCATCGCGATGTCGATCAGCGGGGACACCCGCCCCTCGTCCGGCGCCTGCCACGAGATCAGCCACGCCTTCGACCTGCTCTACCCCAAGCGGGCCGCGAGCCACGGCGAGCAGGTCGGCCTCGGCGCGGCCTTCGCCATGCACCTGCGCGGGGCTCGCGAGGAGTCCGGCCTCTTCGCCGACGTACTGCGTCGCCACGGGCTGCCGGTGCTGCCGCAGGAGATCGGCTTCAGCCCGGACGAATTCGTCAAGGCGGTGGAGTACGCCCCCCAGACCCGCCCCGGCCGCTTCACCATCCTCGAACACCTCGACCTGTCCACCGACCAGATCAGGGACGCATACGCCGACTATGCACAAGCCATCGGTAGCTGAGCTCCGCCCGGTCGTTCACCCGCCGGGTGTGAAGGACCGGCGCAGCGGCGAACACTGGGCCGGACGCCTCTACATGCGCGAGCTGTCGCTGCGCGTGGACCGGCACCTGGTGAACACCCGGATCACGCCCAACCAGCTGACCTACGTGATGACCCTCGCGGGCGTGCTCGCGGCCCCGGCCCTGCTGGTGCCGGGCATCGCGGGCGCCCTGCTCGGCGTGCTGATGGTGCAGCTCTATCTGCTGCTCGACTGCGTGGACGGCGAGGTCGCCCGCTGGAAGCAGCAGTTCTCCCTCGGCGGGGTGTACCTGGACCGGGTCGGCGCGTACCTGTGCGACGCCGCGGTCCTGGTCGGCTTCGGGCTGCGCGCGGCCGACCTGTGGGGCGAGGGCCGCATCGACTGGCTCTGGGCGTTCCTCGGCACCCTGGCCGCGCTCGGCGCCATCCTGATCAAGGCCGAGACCGACCTCGTCGGCGTCGCACGCCACCAGGGCGGGCTGCCGCCCGTCAAGGAGGCGGCGTCCGAGCCGCGCTCCTCCGGGATGGCGCTGGCCCGCAAGGCCGCCGCAGCGCTGAAGTTCCACCGCCTCGTCCTGGGCGTCGAGGCGTCCCTGCTCATCCTCTTCCTGGCGGTCCTGGACACGGTCAGGGGCGACCTGTTCTTCTCCCGGCTCGGCGTCGCCGTGCTGGCGGGCATCGCCCTGCTGCAGACCGTGCTGCACCTCGTGTCCATCCTCGCCTCGAGCAGGCTCAAGTAAGGACGGAGCACCCGTGAGTACGGACCAGCCCGTGAGTACGGACCAGCCGCTGAAGGTCGGCGCGGTGATCATCACCATGGGCAACCGCCCCGAGGAGCTGCGCGCCCTGCTCGACTCGGTCGCCAAACAGGACGGCGACCGGATCGAGGCAGTCGTGGTCGGCAACGGCTCCCCGGTCCCCGAGGTGCCCGCGGGCGTACGCACCGTCGAGCTGCCGGAGAACCTCGGCATCCCCAGCGGCCGTAACGTCGGCATCGAGGCCTTCGGCCACGCTGGCCAGGACGTGGACGTGCTGCTCTTCCTGGACGACGACGGGCTGCTGGCGAACACCGACACCGCCGAGCTCTGCCGCGAGGCGTTCACGGCCGACCCGCGGCTTGGCATCATCACCTTCCGCATCGCCGACCCGGACACCGGCGAGACCCAGCGCAGGCACGTCCCGCGCCTCGGGGCGTCCGACCCGATGCGCTCCTCGCGGGTCACCACCTTCCTGGGCGGCGCCAACGCCGTGCGGACTCGGGTGTTCGCCGAGGTCGGCGGGCTGCCCGACGACTTCTTCTACGCGCACGAGGAGACCGACCTGGCCTGGCGGGCCCTGGACGCCGGCTGGCTGATCGACTACCGCTCCGACATGGTGCTGCACCACCCGACGACCGCCCCGTCCCGGCACGCGGTCTACCACCGGATGGTCGCCCGCAACCGCGTCTGGCTCGCCCGCCGCAACCTGCCCGCGCCGCTGGTCCCCGTGTACCTCGGGGTCTGGGTGCTGCTCACCCTCGCCAGGCGTCCCTCACGGCCCGCGCTCAGGGCGTGGTTCGGCGGTTTCAAGGAAGGCTGGACCACTCCGTGCGGGCCCCGGCGCCCCATGAAGTGGCGTACGGTGTGGCGTCTGACCAGACTGGGGCGACCTCCTGTCGTCTGACAAGCTCGTGTCTGAGAGCATTCGGGCCACCACCCCTTGGCCCCGGTTCGCCGCGCGCGAACCGGCAGCGCATCTGAAGACGAAAGTTTCCACTTGTGAGTGAGACAACGCATGACGGCGGTGTCGCGGTGACCATGCCACCGTCGCCCGATGACGGGCTCTCCGGCGCCGAGCTGGCCGCCAAGTACGGGCTGAGCCAGAGCGGCGCCCGACCCGGTCTGCTCGACTACGTCCGCCAGCTGTGGGGGCGTCGCCATTTCATCCTCGCGTTCTCGCAGGCGAAGCTCACCGCCCAGTACAGCCAGGCCAAGCTCGGCCAGCTGTGGCAGGTGGCGACCCCGCTGCTGAACGCCGCCGTCTACTTCTTCATCTTCGGCCTGCTGCTCAACGCCCGCAGAGGCATCCCGCACGATATCTATGTGCCGTTCCTGGTGACCGGCGTCTTCGTCTTCACGTTCACCCAGTCTTCCGTGCTGGCCGGTGTCCGGGCGATCTCCGGAAACCTCGGTCTGGTGCGCGCGCTGCACTTCCCGCGGGCCGCGCTGCCGATCTCGTTCTCGATCCAGCAGCTCCAGCAGACGCTGGTCTCCATGGGCGTGCTCGTCGCGATCATGATCGGGTTCGGCATCTACCCCGCCTGGTCGTGGCTCCTGGTGGTGCCCGCCCTCGTGCTGCTGCTCGTCTTCAACACCGGACTCGCGCTGGTCTTCGCCCGGATGGGCAGCAAGACGCCCGACCTGGCGCAGCTGATGCCGTTCGTGCTGCGTACCTGGATGTACGCGTCGGGCGTGATGTACTCCATCCCCGCGATGCTCGCGGAGAAGGAGAGCGTGCCCGGCTGGGCCGTGGACGTCCTGCAGTGGAATCCGGCCGCGGTCTACATAGACCTGGTCCGGTTCGCGATGATCGGCGACTACGGCGCCGAGTACCTGCCGCCGCACGTCTGGACCGTCGCGGTGGCCTGGGCGTTGCTGGTCGGCGTGCTGGGCTTCGTGTACTTCTGGAAGGCAGAGGAGCGGTACGGCCGTGGCTGAGCAGACAGCGGGCGCGCGCGTCCCGACCGTCATCGCGGACGGTCTGCACATCGTCTACCGGGTGAACGCGGGGCGCGGCGGCAAGGGCAGCGCCACCGCGGCGCTGCACCGCATCATCCGGCGCGGCGAGTCCCCCGGCGTGCGCCAGGTGCACGCGGTCAGAGGGGTCTCCTTCACCGCCTACCGCGGCGAGGCGATCGGTCTGATCGGGTCGAACGGCTCCGGAAAGTCCACGCTGCTGCGGGCCATCGCCGGGCTGCTGCCCGCCGAGAAGGGCAAGGTCTACACCGACGGCCAGCCCTCGCTGCTTGGCGTGAACGCGGCCCTGATGAACGACCTGACCGGCGAGCGGAACGTCATCCTCGGCGGGCTCGCGATGGGCATGACACGCGAGCAGATCAAGGCGCGCTACCAGGACATCGTCGACTTCTCCGGGATCAACGAGAAGGGCGACTTCATCACCCTGCCCATGCGCACCTACTCCTCCGGCATGGCCGCCCGCCTGCGCTTCTCCATCGCGGCCGCCAAGGATCACGACGTCCTCATGATCGACGAGGCGCTGGCCACCGGCGACCGCAAGTTCCAAAGGCGCTCCGAGGACCGGATCCGCGAGCTGCGCAAGCAGGCCGGAACGGTCTTCCTGGTCAGCCACAACAACAAGTCGATCCGGGACACCTGTGACCGGGTGCTGTGGCTGGAACACGGCGAACTGAGGATGGACGGCGCCACCGACGAGGTGCTCAAGGAGTACGAGAAGTTCACCGCGAAATAGGCGGGCCTGGGACAGGCCGCCGCCACCGCCCCGCCGGTTAACCACTAGCGGGGCTTTTCCTTGGTCAACTACGCTCCGTGCGGGGAATGTTGGCATCACTGGGGGTGTTGTCGTGACGCGTGGAGCGACCCCGTCACACCGGCCGGGGCTGGACAACGTAAGCTGGATCAGTCAGCGGCGTGTCCGAAATGGGGCGTATTAGGTGGACGGTGTAGAACGGGAGACATGACGGCAATGGCTACGGAAGACTCCCAGCTCCGCGAGGCTTTCGCCGTCCGCGGCCCAGGCAGCGCACGGTGACGGGGAGCCGAGTGGCGGGCTCCGGCGTCCAACCGCGCGCGACGCTCGACAAGGCAGCCGACGAGAACTTCCCGGTGGCCCCCTTCTTTCTGCCGCGCGCCTGGCGTGCCGATCTGATCGCCGTATACGGCTTCGCCCGCCTGGTCGACGACATCGGCGACGGCGATCTCGCCCCCGGCGATGCCGACGCCCGCGCGCTGGGAGTGTCCCTCCAGGTCGCACAGGGTGCGGCGGGCGTCACGGCCGCCGAGAGCGGGGCGGACCGGCTGGCGATGCTGGACGCTTTCGAGACCGACCTGCTCCGCGTCTTCGACGGCGCGGACGACTCCGGCGGCCCGAGCGACTCCGGCGGCCCAAGCGGCGGGGCGCCCCGCCACCCCCTGCTGCGAGCCCTGCGGCCGACCGTGCGACGGCACGGACTGACCCCCGAGCCCTTCCTCGCCCTGATCGCGGCCAACCGCCAGGACCAGCTGGTCAGCCGCTACGAGACCTACGACGACCTGCTGGCGTACTGCGAGCTCTCCGCCAACCCGATCGGCAGGCTCGTCCTGGCGATCACCGGCGCCGAGAGCCCCGAGCGGACGCGCCGCTCCGACGCGATCTGCACCGCCCTGCAGATCGTGGAGCACCTCCAGGACGTCAGCGAGGACCTGGCCAGAGACCGCGTCTACCTTCCGGCCGAGGACATGAAACGCTTCTCGGTCACCGAGGCCGACCTCGCCGCCCGCACCGCGAACGCGTCGGTGCGCGCACTGGTCGCCTACGAGGCGGAACGCGCCTGGCGCCTCCTGAATGAAGGGACCCCGCTGGTGGGTAGCGTGCACGGCAGGCTCAGACTGCTGCTCGGCGGATTCGTGGGCGGGGGGCGCGCGGCCCTGCGAGCGATCGAGGCCGCGGGACACGACGTACTTCCCGGACCGCCGAAGTCCAGCAAGGCACGGCGGCTGCGGGAAGTGGGCGCGGCGCTGCGAGGAGAGGGGTGAGCGACGCAGTGGACGGCAGGACCCAGGTGTCCGCGCCGGTGCAGGCCGCGTACCGCTACTGCGAGGCCGTGACCGGGCAGCAGGCCCGTAACTTCGCGTACGGCGTCAGACTGCTGCCCCCGGCCAAGCGGCGCGCGATGTCGGCGCTGTACGCCTTCTCGCGGCGGGTGGACGACATCGGCGACGGCGTCCTGGAACCCGAGGTCAAGGCCGCCCGCCTGGGCGACGCCCGTGCGCTGCTCGGGCGGGTGCGCGCGGGCGCCGTGGAAGAGGACGACACGGACCCGGTGGCGGTCGCCCTCAGCCATGCCGCGCGGCGGTTTCCGCTGCCGCTCGGCGGACTGGACGAACTCATCGACGGCGTCCTGATGGACGTACACGGCCGTACCTACGAGACCTGGGACGACCTCAAGGACTACTGCCGCTGCGTCGCGGGCTCCATCGGACGCCTCTCGCTCGGCGTGTTCGGTACGGAGCCGGGCGCGCGGGACGTCGAACGCGCCTCCGAGTACGCCGATACGCTCGGCCTGGCCCTCCAGCTCACGAACATCCTCCGGGACGTCCGCGAGGACGCCGACGGCGGACGCACCTATCTGCCCGCCGACGACCTCGCCAAGTTCGGCTGCTCCGCCGGGTTCTCGGGCGCCGAGCCGCCGCCCGGCGCGGACTTCGCGGGCCTGGTGCACTTCGAGGCGCGCCGGGCCCGTGCCCTGTTCGCCGAGGGCTACCGGCTGCTGCCCATGCTGGACCGGCGCAGCGGCGCCTGCGTCGCCGCCATGGCCGGGATCTACCGCCGCCTGCTCGACCGGATCGAGCGCGAGCCCGAGGCCGTGCTCAGCGGCCGGGTCTCGCTGCCGGGCCGCGAGAAGGCGTACGTCGCCGTGCGCGGCCTCACCGGCTTCGACGCCCGGCACGTCTCCCGGCTCTCCGCCCGGAGGGCGTCATGACCCGCCCCGAGACGCGCGGCCGCCCCGACAAGCGGCGGGCAACCCTCCGCCGCCCGACCGCGTCCCCCACTGCGACGGCCCGCCCCGTGATCTTCGGCGGCGGGGCCGAAGGGGAGGGCGTATGACCGCGTACGAGAACCCGTCGCGCGCCCCACGACGTGAGCCTGCCCGCACGACGTCCGCCGTGGTCGTCGGCGGCGGGCTCGCGGGGATCACCGCGGCGCTCGCGCTGGCCGACGCGGGGGTCCGGGTGACGCTGCTCGAAGGGCGGCCGCGGCTCGGCGGACTCGCCTTCTCCTTCCAGCGCGGCGAACTCACCGTCGACAACGGCCAGCACGTCTATCTGCGCTGCTGCACGGCCTACCGCTGGTTCCTGGACCGCGTGGACGGCGCCGCGCTCGCCCCGCTGCAGCACCGCCTCGACGTGCCCGTACTCGACCCCGAAAGCCCGGTCACCACGGCGAACGGCCGCGGGCCGCGGCTCGGACGGCTGCGCAGGACCGGGCTCCCGGTGCCGCTGCACCTGGCCGCGAGCCTGTCGACGTACCCGCACCTCTCGCTCGCCGAGCGGGCGGGCGTGGGACGCGCCGCCCTCGCCCTCAAGAACCTCGACCCGGCCGACCCCGCCCTGGACGACCAGGACTTCGGGAGCTGGCTGGCCCGCCACGGCCAGTCGCCGCGCGCCATCGAGTCCGTATGGGACCTGGTCGGCGTCGCCACGATGAACGCCACCGCGGACGGCTGTTCGCTGGGCCTGGCCGCCATGGTCTTCAAGACCGGACTGCTCTCCCAGCCCGGCGCCGCCGACATCGGCTGGGCCCGTGTGCCGCTCGGCGACCTGCACGACACCCTCGCCCGCAAGGCGCTGGACCGGGCCGGGGTACGGACCGAGACCCGCGCCCGCGTCACCCGCGTCGGCCGCGGCGACGACGGGCGCTGGCGCGTGGACACCACCGCCGAGCGCCTCGACGCCGACGCGGTGGTGCTCGCCGTACCGCAGCGCGAGACGCACGACCTGCTCCCCGACGGCGCGCTCGACCACCCCGGCGCGCTCCTCGACATCGGCACCGCGCCGATCCTGAACGTTCACGTCGTCTACGACCGCACGGTACTCAGGCGGCCCTTCTTCGCCGCGGTCGGCAGCCCCGTCCAGTGGGTCTTCGACCGCACCGACACCTCCGGACTGCGCGGCGGCGGCCAGTACCTCGCGCTGTCCCAGTCCGCCGCCCAGGACGAGATCGACGCACCGGTCGCCGCGCTGCGCCAGCGCTACCTCCCGGAGCTGGAGCGGCTGCTGCCCGCCGCCCGCGGCGCCGGCGTACGCGACTTCTTCGTCACCCGAGAGCGGACGGCGACGTTCGCCCCCACGCCCGGCGTGGGCCGGCTCAGGCCCGGCGCCCGCACTCGGGCTCCGGGCCTGTACCTGGCCGGCGCGTGGACGGCCACCGGCTGGCCCGCGACCATGGAGGGCGCGGTACGCAGCGGCAGCGAAGCCGCCCGAGCCGCCCTCCTCGCACTCGGTCGCCCCCATGACCATCTTTTCCAGGAGGCGGCATGAGCAGCAGCACCCGTACCGGACCAACCGGACCAAGAGGATCCAGAGGAGAGAGTGTGCCGCCAGTGCCTTCGGCCCCCACGGCTACCGACGCCGCAGAGGTGACCGCGCTTCTCGAGCGTGGCCGGACCATGGCCACGCCGGTCCTGCGCGCCGCCGTCGACCGGCTCGCGCCTCCCATGGACACCGTCGCGGCCTACCACTTCGGCTGGATCGACGCCGAGGGGCGGCCGTCCGCGGGCGACGGCGGCAAGGCCGTACGCCCCGCACTCGCCCTGCTCTCCGCCGAGGCGGCCGGAGCGGCTCCGGAGGTCGGCGTACCCGGCGCGGTCGCCGTGGAGCTCGTGCACAACTTCTCGCTGCTGCACGACGACCTGATGGACGGCGACGAACAGCGCCGCCACCGGGACACCGTCTGGAAGGTGCACGGACCCGCCCAGGCGATCCTGGTCGGCGACGCCCTGTTCGCCCTCGCCAACGAGATCCTGCTGGAGATCGGCACCGTCGAGGCGGGCCGCGCGACCCGCAGGCTCACCACCGCGACCCGCTCCCTGATCGACGGCCAGGCCCAGGACATCTCCTACGAACACCGCGAGCGGGTCTCCGTCCTGGAGTGCCTGGAGATGGAGGGCAACAAGACCGGCGCCCTGCTGGCCTGCGCGGTGTCCATCGGCGCGGTGCTCGGCGGCGCCGACGACCGCACGGCGGACGTGCTGGAGAAGTACGGCTACCACCTCGGCCTCGCCTTCCAGGCCGTGGACGACCTGCTGGGCATCTGGGGCGACCCGGAGGCCACCGGCAAACAGACCTGGAGCGACCTGCGCCAGCGCAAGAAGTCGCTGCCCGTGGTGGCCGCGCTCGACGCGGGCGGCCCGGCCTCCGAGCGGCTCGCCGAGCTGCTCGCGGCCGACGCCAAGAGCCCGGACTTCGACTCCTTCTCGGAGGAGGAGTTCGCCGCCCGCGCCGCCCTGATCGAGGAGGCCGGCGGCCGCGACTGGACCGCCCAGGAGGCCCGCAGGCAGCACACCGTCGCCCTGGAGGCGCTGGACGCCGTGGACATGCCGGACCGGGTGCGGGCCCAGCTGACGGCACTCGCCGACTTCGTCGTCGTACGGAAGAGATGATCGCCATCCACCTCATATGCGCTTCTTCAGGGGGTGACCGCACGCCCCCCTAGCAGTCGCCGCCTACGCCGTCCGCGTCAGCCGGTCGACCGCACACCCAGCAGCACGCCAACTGCACGAAGGGGAAGCCATGACAGCGACGACCGACGGAAGCACCGGAGCCCCGCCGCACCGGGCGCCATCGGCCAGCGAGACCACGACGGCGCCCGCCGCCGACGAGCAGGCGCGGCGGGCCGCCGAGCGGGCGATCGACTTTCTCCTCACCCGGCAGGACACCGCGGGGTGGTGGAAGGGCGACCTGGAGACCAACGTCACCATGGACGCCGAAGACCTGCTGCTGCGCCAGTTCCTCGGCATCCGGGACGAGCGGACCACCCGCGCCGCCGCGCTCTTCATCCGCGGCGAGCAGCGCCCGGACGGCGCCTGGGCCACCTTCTACGGCGGCCCCGGCGAACTCTCCGCCACCGTCGAGGCCTATGTGGCGCTCCGGCTGGCCGGTGACGCGCCGGACGCCGCGCACATGGCGAAGGCCTCCGCCTGGATCAGGGCGAACGGCGGCATCGCCGCCAGCCGGGTCTTCACCCGGATCTGGCTGGCCCTGTTCGGCTGGTGGAAGTGGGACGACCTGCCCGAACTGCCGCCGGAGCTGATCTACCTGCCCGCCTGGGCGCCGCTCAACATCTACGACTTCGGCTGCTGGGCGCGCCAGACCATCGTGCCGCTCACCATCGTCTCGGCCAAGCGCCCGGTACGCCCCGCGCCCTTCCCGCTCGACGAACTCCACACCGACGCCCGTACCCCCAACCCGGCCAAGCCCCTCGCCCCGATGGGCAGTTGGGAAGGCCTCTTTCAGCGGCTCGACAAGATCCTGCACGGCTACCACCGGGTCGCGGTGCGCCCGCTGCGCAAGGCCGCCATGCGGTCCGCCGCCCGCTGGATCATCGAGCGGCAGGAGAACGACGGCTGCTGGGGCGGCATCCAGCCGCCCGCCGTGTACTCGGTGATCGCCCTGCATCTGCTCGGCTACGACCTGGACCACCCCGTACTGCGCGAGGGACTCGCCTCGCTGGACCGGTTCGCCGTATGGCGCGAGGACGGCGCCCGCATGATCGAGGCCTGCCAGTCCCCGGTCTGGGACACCTGTCTGGCCACCATCGCGCTGGCCGACGCCGGGGTGCCCGCCGACCATCCGCAACTGGTGCGGGCCGCCGACTGGATGCTGGGCGAGCAGATCGACCGGCCGGGCGACTGGTCGGTGCGCAGGCCGGGACTGGAGCCAGGCGGCTGGGCGTTCGAGTTCCACAACGACAACTACCCGGACATCGACGACACCGCCGAGGTGCTGCTGGCGCTGCGTCGGGTCAAGCACCCCGACCGCGCACGCGTCGAGGCGGCCATCGGCCGCGGCGTCCGCTGGACCGCGCACATGCAGTCCAAGAACGGCGCCTGGGGCGCCTTCGACGCCGACAACACCAGCCGCTTCCCGAACCGCCTGCCGTTCTGCGACTTCGGCGAGGTCGTCGACCCGCCGTCGGCCGACGTCACCGCGCACGTCGTGGAGATGCTCGCCCACGAGGGCCAGGCCCACCACCCGCGCGCCCGCCGCGGCGTCGAGTGGCTGCTGGCCGAACAGGAGGCGGACGGCTCCTGGTTCGGCCGCTGGGGCGTCAACTACCTCTACGGGACCGGGTCCGTGGTGCCCGCCCTGACGGCCGCGGGGCTGCCCGCCGCGCACCCGGCGATCCGGCGCGCGGTCGGCTGGCTGGAGTCCGTACAGAACGACGACGGCGGCTGGGGCGAGGACCTGCGCTCCTACCGCGACCCCGACTGGGTCGCGCGCGGCGAGTCCACGGCCTCGCAGACCGGCTGGGCGCTGCTCGCGCTGCTCGCGGCGGGGGAGCGGGACGCGCCGAGCGTACGGCGGGCCGTCGACTGGCTCGCCAGCACCCAGCGCGCGGACGGCTCCTGGGACGAGCCGTACTTCACCGGCACCGGCTTCCCCTGGGACTTCTCCATCAACTACCACCTCTACCGCCAGGTCTTCCCGCTCACCGCGCTGGGCCGGTATCTGCACGGGACCGACCGCCGGGGGGAGTGATGACCGCCATCGAAGAGCCCGCCGCCGGGCCCGTGCGCCCGCTGCTGGTCGCCTGCGCGCTCGGCATCGAGCGGCTCGCCCTGCGCGGCGGCGACCGCGGCGGCGCACCCGGCCCGGTCACCCTGCTGCGTACCGGCATGGGACCCAAGGCGGCCGAGCGCAGCGTCACCCGCGCGCTCGGCGACCCCGCCCTGCGGCACGCGGCGGTCATCGCCACCGGCTTCTGCGCGGGCCTGGCGCCCGGCATGCATCCGGGCGACCTGGTGGTCGCCGACGAGACCCGCTCGCCCGACGGCGCGGCCGTCCCCTGCGTCGGCACCGGGCCGCTGCTGCGGGAGCTGGTCCGGGCGGTGCCCGGACACACCGTGCACACCGGCCCGATGACCGGCTCCGACCATGTCGTACGCGGCCAGGAGCGCGCACAGCTGCTGGCCGACGGCGCGATCGCGGTGGACATGGAGTCCGCGGCGACGCTGCACAGCGCGATCCGCTCGGGGCCGCGCCCGGTTGCGGCCGTACGGGTGATCGTGGACGCTCCAGAACATGAACTGGTCCGTATCAGCACGGTACGCGGTGGAATATCAGCCTTCCGCGTTCTTCGTGCCGTACTTCCCGCTTTCTCTGAATGGCACCGTTCTTTGCTGCTCCCCCGGAGGTGAGCCAGATGGCCATGCCGATTCGTCAGTCCATCAAGGTCGCGACATATCTCGCTGAACAGAAGCTCCGCAAGCGGGACAAGTTCCCGCTGATCGTCGAGCTGGAACCGCTCTTCGCCTGCAACCTCGCCTGTGAGGGCTGCGGGAAGATCCAGCACCCGGCCGGAGTGCTCAAGCAGCGGATGCCCGTCGCACAGGCTGTGGGCGCGGTGCTCGAGTCCGGAGCGCCGATGGTGTCCATCGCCGGCGGCGAGCCGTTGATGCACCCTCAGATCGACGAGATCGTCCGGCAGTTGGTGGCCAGGAAGAAATACGTGTTCCTCTGCACCAATGCCATGCTGCTGCGTAAGAAGATCGAGAAGTTCACTCCCTCCCCGTACTTCGCGTTCGCCGTGCACATCGACGGGATGCGGGAGCGGCACGACGAGTCCGTGGCGAAGGAAGGGGTCTTCGACGAGGCGGTGGCGGCCATCAAGGAGGCCAAGCGGCGCGGCTTCCGCGTCACCACCAACTCGACGTTCTTCAACACCGACACCCCGCAGACCATCATCGAGGTGCTCAACTTCCTCAACGACGACCTCCAGGTCGACGAGATGATGCTGTCGCCCGCCTACGCGTACGAGAAGGCCCCGGACCAGGACCATTTCCTCGGCGTCGAGCAGACCCGCGAGCTGTTCCGGAAGGCCTTCGCCGGGGGCAACCGGCGGCGCTGGCGGCTCAACCACTCGCCGCTTTTCCTCGACTTCCTCGAGGGCAAGGTCGACTTCCCGTGCACCGCGTGGGCCATCCCCAACTACTCGCTGTTCGGCTGGCAGCGGCCCTGCTACCTGATGAGCGACGGATACGTGCCCACCTACCGGGAGTTGGTCGAGGAGACCGACTGGGACAAGTACGGCCGCGGCCGGGACCCGCGCTGTGACAACTGCATGGCGCACTGCGGATACGAGCCGACCGCCGTGCTCGCCACCATGGGCTCCCTCAAGGAGTCGCTGCGCGCGGCCCGCGAGACCGCCGGAGGAATCCGCGGGTGACGTCGGCGGTACGGGGCCGACGGGCCCGCGGTGACGCGGGCCGGACACCGGGAGAGATCCCGGAGCACCGGGAGAGCGACGAGGGGGCCGAGCATGACGCTGCTGGAGACCATCCGCGGGCCACGTGACCTGAAGACGCTGAGCGACGAACAACTCGGCGAACTCGCCGAGGACATCCGGGAGTTCCTGGTGCGGGCGGTCGCCCGCACCGGCGGGCACCTGGGACCCAACCTCGGCGTGGTGGAGCTGACCATCGCCCTGCACCGGGCCTTCGACTCACCGGCCGACCGCCTGGTCTGGGACACCGGGCACCAGAGCTATGTGCACAAACTGCTCACCGGACGGCAGGACTTCTCCAAACTGCGCGGCAAGGGCGGCCTGTCCGGCTACCCGTCGCGTGCGGAGTCCGGCCACGACATCGTCGAGAACAGCCACGCCTCCACCGCGCTCGGCTGGGCGGACGGCCTGGCCAAGGCCCGCCAGGTACGGGGCGAGGCGGGCCATGTCGTCGCCGTCGTCGGCGACGGCGCGCTGACCGGCGGCATGGCCTGGGAGGCGCTGAACAACATCGCCGCCGCCGAGGACCGGCCGCTGATCATCGTCGTCAACGACAACGAACGCTCCTACGCCCCCACCATCGGCGGCCTGGCCGACCACCTGGCCACCCTGCGCACCACCGACGGCTACGAGCGGGTACTGGCCTGGGGCAAGGACGTACTGCAACGCACCCCCGTGGTCGGACAGCCGCTGTACGAGTCACTGCACGGCGCGAAGAAGGGGTTCAAGGACGCGTTCGCGCCGCAGGGCATGTTCGAGGACCTGGGGCTGAAGTACGTGGGACCCGTCGACGGGCACGACATCGGCGCCGTCGAGTCGGCGCTGCGCCGCGCCAGACGCTTCCACGGCCCGGTCCTGGTGCACTGCCGCACCGAGAAGGGCCGCGGCTACCAGCCCGCGCTCGCCGACGACGCCGACCGGTTCCACACGGTCGGCGCGATGGACCCGCTGACCTGCGAGCCGCTGGCCCCGTCGGGCGGTCCCTCGTGGACCTCGGTGTTCGGCGACGAGATCACGGCGATCGCCGAGGAGCGCCCGGACGTCGTGGCGATCACGGCGGCCATGCTGCACCCGGTGGGGCTCACCGGGTTCGCCGAGCGGTTCCCGGACCGGATCTGGGACGTCGGGATCGCCGAACAGCACGCCGCCGTGTCCGCCGCGGGACTCGCCACCGGCGGACTGCACCCGGTGGTCGCGCTCTACGCGACCTTCCTGAACCGCGCCTTCGACCAGCTGCTCATGGACGTCGCCCTGCACCGGTGCCCGGTCACCTTCGTCCTGGACCGGGCCGGTGTCACCGGAGTCGACGGGCCCTCGCACAACGGCATGTGGGACCTGTCGCTGCTCCAGGCAGTGCCCGGACTGCGGATCGCGGCGCCACGCGACGCCGCGCAGCTGCGGGCGCAGCTGCGCGAGGCGGTCGACGTACACGACGCACCGACCCTGATCCGGTACCCCAAGGAGTCCGTGGGGCCCGAGATCCCGGCCGTCGACCGGGTCGGCGGCATGGACGTCCTGCACCGGGCGGCCGATCCGCGGGTGCTGCTGGTCGGGGTCGGGGTGATGGCGCCGGTGTGCCTGCAGGCGGCCGAGCTGCTGGAGTCGCGGGGGATCGGCTGCACCGTCGTCGACCCGCGCTGGGCCAAGCCCGTCGACGCCGAGCTGCCCCGGCTGGCCGGGCGGCACCGCCTGGTGGCGGTCGTCGAGGACAACTGCCGTACGTCCGGAGTGGGCGCGGCGGTCGGCCAGGCGCTGTCCGACGCGGAAGTGGATCTGCCGCTGCGGACCTTCGGCATCCCCGAGCGGTTCCTGGAACACGCCAAGCGGGGCGAGGTGCTGGCCGACATCGGGCTCACCCCGGTGGACATCGCCGGGCGGATCGGCGCGAGCATCGCGCGCGCGGACGCGAACCGGGCGAGCGACGCGGGTACGGAGAGCGACGCCAGTATGGAGGGCGACTCCAGTATGGAGGGCGACGCCAGCATGGAGAGCGACGCGGGTAAGGAGAGGGTCGTATGACGACTGCCGAGTCGGCGAGGCCGTCCGGGCACGAGGAGTTCGACCTGGGCAGGCTGCTGGCCGAGCGCGGGTCGGAGCGGTACGAGCTGCACGCACGGCACCTCAACCACCAGCTGCCGCGCATGCTGCACACCATCGGCTTCGACAAGGTCTACGAGCGGGCCGAGGGCGCGCACTTCTGGGACGCGGAGGGCAACGACTACCTGGACATGCTCGCCGGGTTCGGGGTGATGGGCCTCGGCCGCCACCACCCCGTCGTCCGCCAGGCGCTGCACGACGTCCTGGACGCCTCGCTCGCCGACCTCACCCGCTTCGACTGCCAGCCCCTGCCGGGCCTGCTCGCCGAGCGGCTGCTGAGCCACAGCCCGCACCTGGACCGGGTGTTCTTCGGCAACAGCGGCACCGAGGCCGTGGAGACCGCGCTGAAGTTCGCCCGGTACGCGACCGGCAGGCCCAGGATCCTGTACTGCGCGCACGCCTTCCACGGGCTGACCACCGGCTCCCTCTCGGTGAACGGCGAGGCCGGGTTCCGCGACGGCTTCGCGCCGCTGCTGCCGGACACGGCCGTGCGGCTCGGCGACCTGGCGGCGCTGGAGCGGGAGCTGAAGCGCGGGGACGTCGCGGGTCTGATCGTCGAGCCGATCCAGGGCAAGGGCGTGCACACGCCGCCCCCCGGCTATCTGCGCGCCGCCCAGGAACTGCTGCACCAAAACCGGGCGCTGCTGATCGCCGACGAGGTGCAGACCGGCATCGGCAGGACCGGTGACTTCTACGCCTACCAGCACGAGGACGGCGTGGAACCCGACCTGGTCTGCGTGGCGAAGGCGCTCTCGGGCGGCTACGTACCGGTGGGAGCGACCCTCGGCAAGGACTGGATCTTCAAGAAGGTCTACTCGTCCATGGACCGGGTGCTGGTGCACTCGGCGAGCTTCGGCGCCAACGCCCAGGCGATGGCGGCGGGGCTCGCGGTGCTGTCCGTCATGGCGAACGCGGACGTCGTCGCACACGCCCGCGCCATGGGCGAGCTGCTGACGTCGCGGCTCGCCGCGCTCGTCGACCGGTACGAGCTGCTGCACGAGGTACGCGGGCGCGGGCTGATGATCGGCATCGAGTTCGGGAAGCCCTCGTCGCTGAAGCTGCGCACCCGGTGGGCGGCGCTCCAGGCCGCGCGCAAGGGGCTGTTCGCGCAGATGGTGGTCGTACCGCTGCTCCAGAAGCACCGGATCCTCACCCAGGTCTCCGGCGACCACCTGGAGGTGATCAAGCTGATCCCGCCGCTGATCATCGACGAGGCGGACGTGGACCGCTTCGTCACGGCCTTCACCGCGGTCATGGACGAGGCGCACGGCGGCGGGCTCATGTGGGACTTCGGCAGGACCCTGGTGAAGCAGGCGGTCGCCCAGCGCTGACGGCTTGCTCGGCCTGCTTGCGCGTGATTTGCCTCTGGGGCAAGAAAATTGCCTGAAGGGTAAGAGTCTGGCTCAATCGGCTGCATGAGTCCCGCCGACCCCGCTGACCCCGCCGAACCCGCCGAACCCGCTGAACCTTCCGAGCCCGCCAGACCCGCCGGGCCCGCCGGGCTTTCCGCGCCCAGCGGTGCGGGGGGCGAGCTGCCCGCCGTGGCCCCGCAGCTCCACGCCCTGCGGCGGCGCGCCTCGCTCACGCTGGAGGCCGCGGCCGCCGCGGCCCAGCTCTCACCCGCGCATCTCTCCCGGCTGGAGACCGGGCAGCGCCAGCCGTCCCTGCCGACGCTGCTCGTGCTCGCCCGTACGTACGGGACGACGGTCTCGGAGCTGCTCGGGGAACGCGTCACCGACCGGGACGCGGTGCTGCGCGGGGACGCGCAGGAGGCGACCGTCGCGGGCGGCTGGAGCTACCGGCAGGCCGGGGCGCCCGGCCGGGGCATGCAGGCGCTGCGGGTGCGGGTGCCGCACGGGGCGCAGGGCGACATCGTGCGGGTGCATCCGGGGGAGGAGTGGCTGTACGTGCTGGCCGGGACGCTGCGGCTGCGGCTCGGGGACTCGGCGCACGTGCTGCGGCCCGGCGACAGCGCCCACTTCGACTCGCTCACCCCGCACCGGATCGCCGCCGCCGACCGGGGCGGCGCCGAGCTGCTGTTCGTCCACACCCTGCTGCAGAGCCCGACGGACGCGCTGTGCCTCGGCGCGGCCACGGGTCACCGGATCACCGGAGACGCGACATGACCGAGCCCGAGCGGCCCGCCCACACGTCCGATGCCGTGGCCAGCCCTGGGCCCAGGCCCAGGCCCAGGCCCAGACCCAGGTCCATGGAAGAGAAGTTCCCCCGCGCGCTCTGGGTCCGGCTGATCGTCTATGTGGCCGTCGGCCATGTGTTCGCGGCGTTCGTCTACCTGCTGTTCGTACTGGGCGCACAGAACCAGTAGCCCGGAGCGGCGGCCGCCCGAAGCCGTGGCCGACGGTCAGTCCAGGAGCTGCTCGCGCAGGCGCTCGCGCGTGTCGGGCGTCAGCCGCAGCCCCTCTTCGAGGTAGCGGTCGACGGAGCCCCAGGTCTCCTCGATCGTGTCGAACGCCGCCTGAAGGTACTCGGCGCGCGCGTCGAACAGCGGGCTGAGCAGCTCCATGACCTCGGGCGACATCGCGCTCGCACCGCCGTCGCCGCGCTGTACCTTGTAGCGGCGGTGGGCGGCGTTCGACGCCAGGTAGTCGGTGAGGACGGCGGAGCGCTCGACGCCCACGGCGAGCAAGGTGACGGCGATCGACAGGCCCGCGCGGTCCTTGCCCGCCGCGCAGTGCATCAGCGCGGGCACGCTGTCGTCGGCCAGGGCGTGCAGCACCCGGCTGTGCTCGGCGGTCCGCTCCTTGATGATCATGCGGTACGTGGTGAGCATCCGGTCCGCGGCCTGTCCGTCGGCCAGGGCCGCGCGCAGCTCCGCTATCTCGCCGTCCCGGACCATCTTCCAGAACTCCGCGCCGTCGGCTGGGTCGGTCAGCGGCAGGTTCACGTTCCGCACGCCGGGGAGTGCGATGTCGGGGCCCTCGAGCCGCTGGTCCGCGGCGTTGCGGAAGTCGAAGATCGTATGCAGTCCGAGCGAGGCCAGGAACGCGGCGTCGGTCTCGGTGGCGTGCGCGAGGTGGCCGCTGCGGAAGAGCCGCCCGGCCCGTACCCGCCTGCCGTCCACGGTCGGCAGCCCGGCGACATCGCGGAAATTGCGCACTCCGGCCAGCTCGGGCTCGGTCGACGGGACCTGCTGCGTCACGGGGGCTCCTCCCAGTAAGCCGCCGGCGCTGCTCGCCCGCGGGGCGCGTCTTCGACGATACGACATCGGTATGACATCGATGCCTGCGTCAACCACCTGTCCCGACGTGACACCGATGAGACCTCATGCGCCCTAAGGGTCAAATGCCCGATTCAGACTGTTCGCGGTAACTAGCCCTGGAATAACGGGCTATGGCGTCTCGCTGGTGAGCGGGATCATATTCGTGACGGTCTGTTGCCTACGCCCCGCCTCAACTCCCCACGGATGCGCGGATGGTGGGAGTGACCCATCAACGGAGCGTCACGGGAGGCGCATAGCCGCAGCGGCTGTGGCCCGTGGGGCTGGAACCAACTGCTTGTCTCCGCGGTTCCCACTCGCTTACGGTCGCCGACGTCCGGGTGGACGCCCAATCCTGCCGCCGTCCGGACTCCGCACACCCACCCGTCCACGGCAGGAGCGGGGGACCCACGGTAGAACGCCGTTCCGGGACTCCGGAGCGGCTTGGGGTGAAGCCGCGTGAGAGCGCGGCCGGGCAGCTCCAGCCCGAACCCGACAGCTCACCTCGCAGGCGCCGGAGAGGAACTCGCCATGCCCGCGAAGGGTAAGCACCGCCGACCCAAGTCCACACGGATCAGCCGCCAGTTCGCCGCCGTCGGCACCGGTGGCGCCGCGCTCGCGCTGCCGCTGTTCGCCGCCAACAGCGCGCAGGCCGCGCCCGCCGCGGCTACGGCCACCATGCCCCAGAGCACCCCCGAGGCCGCACCGGCCACGGTGGCGCGGACCGCGCCCGCCGCCGCTCCGCAGGCCGCCGCGACCGCCGCCCCCGACGCCGCGCAGCGGGCCTCCGCGCGCACCTACTCCGTGGTGCCGGGCGACTCCCTGTCCCGTATCGCCTACCAGGAGCGCGTCGACGGTGGCTGGCAGCAGCTCTACCAGGACAACCGCTCGGTCATCGGCGACGATCCGGGGCTGATCTTCCCCGGTACGGAGCTGAAGCTCGACGCGGAGGCCTCCGCCCCGGCGAGCGCCCCGGCCAAGACGCAGGCCAAGCCGAAGAGCCACGCCAAGCCGAAGAGCCACGCGAAGCCCAAGGCCAAGGCCGGGAGCCACGCCAAGCCGAAGTCCAAGACCGAGGCCAAGTCCAAGACCGAGGCCAAGTCCAAGACCGAGGCCAAGTCCAAGTCCAAGTCCAAGACCGCCACGTCGCGCAGCACCGCGTCCCGGTCCACGAAGCCCGCCGCCACCACCACGGGCTTCACCGCCCCGGTCGCCGCGGGCATCTCCACCCAGTACCGCACCGCCGGCGCCATGTGGTCCAGCGGCTACCACACCGGCACCGACTTCGCCGCCCCCACGGGCACGCCCATCAAGGCGGTCGGCGCGGGCACCGTGGTGTCCGCGGGCTGGAGCGGCTCGTACGGCAACGAGGTCGTCATCCGGCACGCCGACGGCCACTACTCGCAGTACGCCCACATGTCCTCGCTCGGCGTCTCCGCGGGACAGCGGGTGTCCGGCGGCCAGCAGATCGGCCTGGTCGGCTCCACCGGCAACTCCACCGGACCGCACCTGCACTTCGAGATCCGCACCGGCCCCGGCTACGGCTCGGACGTCGACCCGCTCGCGTACCTGCGCTCGCACGGCGTCTCCATCTGACGCCACGGCGCCGCCCACGGCGGAACGCGACGGCCGGAACCCCGCCACGGGGTCCCGGCCGTCGCGCGTATGACGTACCCGCCCTGTTCCCGTCTTCCGTCTCCCCGTCTATTCCTGCACGCGCGCGTCGATGTCGGTGGCATATCTCACCCGCCGTCAAGACCTGGCTACGGTCGCGTAAGTCACACCGATAGGTGAAAGATAAGGCGACGTGGACCACGATTCGACATCCCCCATCCGCAGTGACGCGACTGACGTATTCGGGTCGTACGTGGCTGTCGGCGACAGCTTCACCGAAGGCGTCGGCGACCCCGGCCCCGACGGCGCCTACGTCGGCTGGGCCGACCGGCTCGCCGTCCTGCTCGCCGACCGCCACCCCGAGCACTCCTTCCGCTACGCCAACCTCGCCGTACGCGGCAAACTCCTCGACCAGATCGTCGACGACCAGGTGCCGCGCGCCAAGGAGCTCGCCCCTGAGCTGGTGAGCTTCTGCGCGGGCGGCAACGACATCATCCGGCCCGGCAGCGACCCCGACGACGTCGCCGAACGCTTCGAGCGGGCGGTCGCCGACCTCACGAACTCGGTCGAGACCGTCATGGTGACGACCGGGTTCGACACGCGGGGCGTCCCCGTGCTGCGCCATCTGCGGGGCAAGGTCGCCACCTACACCGCGCACGTCCGGGCCATCGCGGACCGCTACGGCTGCCCGGTGCTCGACCTGTGGTCGCTGAAGTCCGTACAGGACCGTCGGGCCTGGGACGACGACCGGCTGCATCTCTCGGCCGAAGGGCACACGCGGGTCGCCCTGCGCGCCGGTCAGGTGCTCGGCCTCGAGGTTCCGGCCGACCCCGACCAGGAATGGCCGCCGCTGCCGCCGCGCGGGGCCCTGGAGGACCGGCGCGACGACATCCAGTGGGCGCGCGAGTACCTGGTGCCCTGGATCGGGCGGCGACTGCGCGGCGAGTCCTCCGGCGACCACGTGTCGGCGAAGCGGCCGCACCTGACACCCGTGCGGGACACGAGCAGCGCGTAGGTCTGGATCACCGGCAGCGGAATCCCTGAGCCGCCCCGCACGTTGAGCAGGCATGGGACCGGTGTCTCGCGTGGCGGCGGTCGCCCGGCTGGCCGCGCTGTGTCCGTGTGCGTGGCCATAATGAAACTCTGAGCGACCCACCAGGAGGTCTCGTGACGGCCAAGCAATCCCTGCGCTCCGGACTCCGCGCGCGGCGGCCCGAGGCCTTCGGCGCGGACGCGACGGGCGAGCGGCTCGCCCGTATCCGACGATCGCCGCATTTCGCCCGAGGGCAGTTCCAGAACCCGGTCGGGGTGTCCGTACGGCCCACCGGTTCCGCGGTGGAGCTCGCGAGGCGGTACTTCCGCAAGGAGGAGCGCGCCCGCCGCGCGCCCGCCGGGCCGGTCCCCGTGCACGCCACCACCCTCGCCGACCTGGCCCGCCCACCGGCCAGCGGACTGCGGCTGACCTGGATGGGCCACTCCAGCGTGCTGGCCGAGATCGACGGCAGGAGGGTGCTTTTCGACCCGGTGTGGGGCGAGCGCTGCTCGCCCTTCTCCTTCGTCGGCCCCAAGCGGCTGCACCCGGTGCCGCTGCCGCTGGCCGCGCTGGGCCCCGTCGACGCCGTCGTCATCTCGCACGACCACTACGACCATCTGGATCTCCCCACGATCAAGGCCCTGGCGGGCACGGACACGGTCTTCGCGGTGCCGCTCGGCGTCGGCGCCCACCTGGAACGCTGGGGCGTCGGCACGGACCGGCTGCGCGAGCTCGACTGGCACGAGAACACCAAGATCGCGGGGCTCGAACTGACCGCGACCCCGGCCCGGCACTTCTGCGGCCGTGGCCTGCGCAACCAGCAGCACACCCTGTGGGCCTCCTGGGTCGTCGCGGGCGACAGCCACCGGATCTACCACAGCGGGGACACCGGCTACTTCCCCGGCTTCGCGGACATCGGCGCCGGGCACGGCCCGTTCGACGCCACGATGATCCAGATCGGCGCCTACAGCGACTACTGGCCGGACATCCACATGACGCCCGACGAAGGCGTACGCGCGCACCTCGACCTCCAGGGCGGGCCGCACGGCACCCTGCTGCCGATCCACTGGGCCACCTTCAACCTGGCCCCGCACCCGTGGGCCGAGCCGGGCGAGGGCACCCTCGCCGCGACCCGCCGCGCGGGCGTCGACATCGCGCTGCCCCGGCCGGGCGAGCCCTTCGAGCCCGGTTCGGACACCATGCCGTGCACGCCGTGGTGGCGCGGCGTCGCACCACCGGCCGACACGGCGTCACCGGCCACCGGAGACACGACGCCAGCCGGTTCCCCGCGCACACCCGAAGGCACCGGCGAGCCCGAGCCGACACCGGCGGCGTAGCAGCCGCCCACGGCCCTGGTCGCCTCCGCCCCCGTCACCTTCGACCTAAGTTTCACTCTCTGTATTGACGCGCTCGGGCGCGAGCCGGGCACCCGACCGGGTGCCGGCCGGGTGCCCCCAGGGTCCGGGTGGGGCCGTGTCGAGGAGTGGGGGAGGGGTGCGGGGTGCGGGACCGGGGACGTGGGCCCGCTCTCGTACTGGCTGAAAACCGCAGGAGAACAGACGTTTCTCGGCCATGCGCGCGAGCCCCCTGAGGGATTCGTTCGGCCGTGCGGGGCCTCATACCAGAGTGGGACGCTCTTCGCTGGACTTTGCCAACTGACTCTCGCGCACGACATGTTGGCGACTACTGTGTGTGCTCGCTGAGGCGACGCCGAGACGCCTTCCGACGCTCGGCATGCCTTCGCGCGCGATGCCGTATGCCTTCACGTCGTCATGCCTCCATGGCGTCGTTCACCAACGAAAGCCGAGCCCTACGCACCCTCCCCGCCGACCCAGGCGAGAGGAACCCCCATCCGAGGACGCTGATGTCTCACCCTCGTGAACCGGCCGCACGCGCAGACCGCCGTGAGGGCGGGCGGCACGGCAGACCGGGACCCCGCAGCACGGCCCAGCCGCCACCCGAGGCCCAGATACGCCGCCAACTCCTGCGCAGCGCGGTCCTCCCGGCCGTCGCGGTGGCTCTGTGCGGAGCGGGCGCGGTGCTGTTCGCCCTCCGCCTGACGGACGCCCGGCCGACCGCCACCCAGTGGGCGGTGCTCATCGCCGCCGCGGCCGTCGCCGTCGCCGCGATCGCGGCCGCCGCAGTCGCCGCGGGCCGCGCCGCGCAGACCGTGCTCGACCGCCTCGCCGCTCTGCGCCGCACCAGCGCCCGCGGCCAGTCCGAACTGCGCGGCGTCGTCGAAGGGCTGCGCCGGGGCGAACGCCCACCGGCCCGCACCGCCGCCGCGCCCCCCAGCGCGGCGGCCGACGAGTTCGACCTGCTCGCCGACGAGCTGAGCCGTGCCCAGGACATGGCGGTGGCCTCGGTGGTCCAGGCCGCCCAGCTGTCCAGCCACGCGGGCAGCGAACAGAAGGTCGAGGTCTTCGTCAACCTCGCCCGCAGGCTCCAGTCCCTGGTGCACCGCGAGATCCAGCTCCTGGACGAGCTGGAGAACGAGGTCGAGGACCCGGAGCTGCTCAAGGGCCTGTTCCACGTCGACCACCTGGCCACCCGCATCCGCCGCCACGCCGAGAACCTCGCCGTGCTCGGCGGCGCCATCTCCCGCAGGCAGTGGTCCAACCCGGTCACCATGACCGAGGTACTGCGCTCCGCCATCGCCGAGGTCGAGCAGTACTCACGGGTCAAGCTGGTGCCCCCCATCGACGGCACCCTGCGCGGGCACGCCGTCGCCGACGTCATCCACCTGGTGGCCGAACTGGTCGAGAACGCCTCGGTGTTCTCGGCCCCGCACACCCAGGTACTGCTGCGCGCCAGCCATGTCACGGCCGGGCTCGCGATCGAGGTCGAGGACCGCGGGCTCGGCATGTCCGTCACCGAACAGAACAAGATGAACACCCTGCTCAGCGACCCCGACCAGGTCAACGTCGCCAGCCTGCTCTCGGACGGGCGCATCGGGCTGTTCGTGGTGGCCGCGCTGGCTCGCAGGCACGGTGTCGCGGTGCGCTTGCAGGCCAACATCTACGGCGGTGTGCAGGCCGTCGTCGTGCTGCCCCAGGGAGTGCTCGGCGCCGAACAGCCCCAGCAGGGTCAGCAAACTCAACAGGGCCAGCAAGTCCAGCAAGTCCAGCAAGTCCAGCAGATCCAGCGGCAGGCCGAACGGCAGCAGCCGCCCCAGCCGACCCAGCAGCCCACGGCGACCCAGCAGCCCACGGCGGCCCAGCAGCCCACGGCGGCCCCGCCCGCCGGGATCGCGCCCGAGCGGAGCCAGCAGCCCACCCACGTCAGCAGCCTGCCGGAACCCTCGCGGCTGGCCGTGCCGCCGCCCCCGCCCCCGCAGCCCCACACCGCGGTGCACCTCCCGCAGCAGCCGCGCCGGGACGACGCCCCGGCGGCCAACGGCGCCAAGGCGACCCCGCCCCCCGCGGGCGGCACTCCGCTGCCGGTACGCGCGACCTACGAGGAGCGGCCGACCCCCGCCGACGCCGTACCCGGCATCCGCACCGAGGACCGCGCCGCCGCCACAGAGCACGGGCTGGCCGGACCGCCGGCCGACGGTCCGGGGCACGCCGAACAGCGGGGCCGCCCCCGGCTCCCCAAGCGGCGCGCGCAGGAGCACATGGTGCCGGAGCTGCGGAACGGCCCTGTCGCGCCAGCGCAGGACAGCGCGCACCTGGTCGGGCACGATCCGGGCCTGATGGCCGCCTTCCAGCGGGGCATAGGCCTCGCGGAAGACCAAGACCAGTACCAGGACCAACACCAGCCCCCACACGAGCACGAGCGCGAGCACCAAGACCAGTACCAGTATCAGGACCGGGCCGCCGAGCAGGTCCCTCAGGACAGGAGCGAACCGGCCGGATGACCTCCATATGACCTCCCGAACCCCCTCGCCCTTACCCGACCGCCGTATCCCCCAAGGAGTCTGATCCACGATGGCGAGCGATGTGCCCCACGGCCACGCATCCGACCTTGACTGGCTGTTGAGCGGGCTGGTGCAGCGCGTGCCGCACACCCGCAGCGCGGTCCTGCTCTCCTGCGACGGACTGGTCAAGTCCGTGCACGGCCTGGAACCCGACAGCGCCGACCACATGGCCGCCCTGGCCTCCGGCCTCTACTCACTGGCCCGCAGCGCGGGCGCCAGGTTCGGCGAAGGCGGCGAGGTGCGCCAGGTCGTGGTCGAACTCGCCGACACCCTGCTGTTCGTGTCCACCGCGGGCTCCGGCACCTGCCTGGCCGTGCTCGCCGGACGCGAAGCCGACGCGGCCGTACTCGGCTACGAGATGGCCATGCTGGTCAAGAGCGTACGTCCCTATCTGGTCACTCCGGCCAGGCAACCGGCCCAGACCCCGGTGGCGCACTCCGCCCCAGGGGCCTGAGCGTGGCGGCCCCGCAGGACGGGCCGTGGCTGGACGACGCGGCCGGCCGACTGGTCCGCCCCTACACGGTCAGCAACGGCCGGACCACGCCGTCGGCACCACTGGACCTGCTGTCCCTGGTGATGCCCACCGGGACGCTGCCCGCAGGGCAGTTGGGGCCCGAGCACAGCCAGGCGCTCGGGCTGTGCGGCGGCCGCCCCACATCGGTCGCCGAGATCGCGGCGCAGCTGAGACTGCCCGCGGTCGTGACCAAGGTGCTGCTGGCCGATCTCGTCGACTGCGGGGCGCTCACCGCCAAGGCGCCCGGATTCCGTCACCATCCCACCGACCGGTCCCTTTTGGAGGCAGTGCTCGATGGTCTACGACGAAGGCTCTGAGCCCTTCCCCAACGCGCTGAAGATCCTCATCGCGGGCGGCTTCGGAGTCGGCAAAACCACCTTCGTGGGCGCGGTCAGCGAGATCGAGCCGCTGAACACGGAGGAGTTGCTCACCACGGTCAGCGTGGCCACCGACAGCCTGGACGGCGTCGAGCACAAGACCACCACGACCGTGGCCATGGACTTCGGCCGGATCACACTCGACGCCCGGCATGTGCTGTATCTCTTCGGCACTCCGGGCCAGGAGCGGTTCTGGTTCATGTGGGACGAACTGTCCGACGGCGCCCTCGGCGCGATCATCCTCGCCGACACCCGGCGACTCGAGGACTGCTTCGCGGCCGTCGACTTCTTCGAGCACCGGGACATCCGATTCGTCGTCGCCGTCAACGAGTTCGACGGCGCCTACCGCTACACGCCCGACGAGGTGCGCGCGGCCATAGACCTGGGCCCCGAGGTGCCGGTGATGCTCTGTGACGCCCGCATCTCCAGTTCCGGTGTCCAGACCCTGCTCACCCTGGTCGAGCACCTGCTCAACCCCACCCCGGCATCGAGTAACGGAGCGCGCACATGATGTACGACCCGACAGGGCACCTACTGCTCACCCCCGTCGACAAGGACGCGCCCGACAGGGTGCGGCGACTGCGGCGGCTCGGCCTCGGCGAGCACGCGGACCCGGCCTTCGACGCGTTCGCCGACCGGCTGGCCGACGTCACCGGAGCGCCGTACTCGATGGTCAACTTCATCGACGAGAACCGGCAGTTCTTCGCGGGCCTGCACACCCCGGCGGGCAGCCAGACCGGCGCCGACCTCGGGGCGGCGGCGGCCAGCACCGGCGTGGGCCGCTACATGGCCAGGGACCACGGCTACTGCCCGCATGTGGTGGTACGCCGCAAGGCGCTGGTGCTCGAGGACGTCTGTGACTACCCCCGGTTCGCCGGAAACCCGGTGGTCGACGAGATCGGCATCCGCTCGTACCTGGGCGCCCCGCTCATCGACCGTACCGGTATCGCGCTCGGCACCATCTGCGTCGTCGACACCGAGCCCCGCCCATGGGGCCGGGCGGGGCTTGAGACGATCAAGTCGCTGGCCGCGGAACTGGTCGGGCAGATCCACCGCCGCGAGGAAGGCTCCCGCTGAAGCCGAAGCCGAAGCCGAAGCCGAAGCCGTCGCGGTCGTCACACAGCCGGTTCCATATCAGTGCGCACCAGGTCGGCCAGCCGCTGTGACCAGCTGCCCTTGGCCCTGCCCAACGCGTCCTCGGCCAGCCGCAGCAGCTGGACGTCCGAGGTTCCGGCGGGCGCGAAGATATGGTGCGCGTCGCGCAGATAGCGCTCGACGGGCCGGTCCGTGAAGAGGCCCGCCGCGGCGTGCACCTCCATGGCGGTGCGCGCCGAGTCCAGCGCCGACTCGACGTTGACCAGCTTGGCGTTCATCAGCTCGGCGTCGCACGGCTGACCCTGGTCCAGCAGATGCGCCGCGTGGTACGCGGCGAGCCGTGCCGTCATCAGCCGGGACCGCATCTGGCCCAGCTTGAGCCTGATGTTGGTGAGCTCGTGCAGCGGCCTGCCGTACCGATGGCGTTCCGTGCTGAACCGTACGGTCTCCTCCAGCAGCGCCTGGTGGATGCCGAGCGAGACCGCCGTGAGGTTCGGCCGCCCGTACAGCACGCTGGAGGAGTACGCGACGGCCAGCCCGTCCCCCTCCTCACCGAGCCGGTTGGCCGCCGGGACCCGGCAGTCATCGAAGACCAGCTCGCCGAAGCTGAAGCCGTGCAGACCCATCGTGGGCCGCTCGTCCGCCACCGAGAATCCGGGTCGCCCCGACTCGACCAGCAGGGCGGTGAGACCCTGGGAACCGGGCCCGGTACGCACCACGACACCATGGAGGTCGCCGACATGGCTGTTGCCCACGTACACCTTCCGGCCGTTGAGCACGTAGTCGTCGCCGTCCCGTACGGCGCTGGCCGTCATGCCGAGCACATGACCGCCCGACTCCGGCTCCGTGACGGCGATCGTCGGCAGACACTCACCGGCCGCCACGGCGGGCAGCCAGGTCTTCTTCTGCGCGTCGCTCCCGAAGTGGACGATCTTGGCTACGCCCAGCTGGGAGGCCTGCGCCATGGCGCCCATGGCGCCGCTGACGCGGGACAGCTCCTCGATGACGATGGTCTTGGCGAGATGCCCGGCCGCCATGCCCCCGTGCTCCCTCGGGACGGTCACACCGATCCAGCCCTGCCGCGCGAGCAGCCAGGACAGCTCGTGCTGAACGGTGCGGGCGGCCTCCATGTCGGCTATCCGCGGGCGGATCTCCCTTTCGGCGAAGCCCCGCACTTCCTCCCGGAGCTGATCGTGACGCCGATTGGTGAAGTAGCTGTCCATCGCGAGCCCTCCTCCGCGCAACGCCTGCTCGCATAGTTGTTCGAGCAGGTAGTGCCTTCGCAGTGACCCCGTCCCGGACAGACCACCCCCCTGGCGTCCGGCCACCCCCCAGACATGCCCACCGGACATCCGACTGCCACATGCCTTCGGCAAAGCTTTCCCGGACAGTTGGCCGACAGGGGTCGTTATTACGGACACCAGCGCGCGAACTGTCACCAACAAGAGAGGGAATTCGGACAACATCGGCGCACTCCGGCGTCCCGCCCGCCCCACGGGCCGCGGCTCGCCGTCCGCCCGCACCGCGCGGGGCGGTTCGTCCGGTACGCGACGGGTGGCCGGAAGTCGCGCGTGAATCCGGGTGCATCCGGGTGCATCCGGGCTCGCGCCGCTGCACATCGACGTCCGACCCGTCGACGGCGCGTGGATGCGTTCGACGGCGCACACGCGGCGTGCGGCGGCGCCGACCGGCGCGGTACGAGGCGGGCGCGGCACCGCTGCCGCCGCCACTGCCCGGCGATTGTCAGTGCGGTGTCCTACCGTCATGCCATGACCACGTCCGACGATGTCCGTACGTACGCGCTCGCCCTGCCGGAGACCACCGAGAAGATCGCCTGGTCCATGCCCACCTTCCGCGTCGCCGGGAAGATGTTCGCCACACTCCCGGAGGACGAGACCTCGATAGCGGTCCGCTGCCCCAAGGAGGAGCGCGACGAACTGGTGCTGGCCGAGCCGGACAAGTTCTGGATCGCCGACCACGAGGCGATGTTCGCCTGGGTCCGAGTGCGCCTGTCCGCCCTGGAGGACACCGCCGAGCTGCGTGACATCCTCGCCGACTCCTGGCGGCAGGCCGCACCGGGCAGACTCGTCGAGGCCCACCCGGAGCTGGGCCCGCCGACCGTGGCCTGACATCCGTACCGAAATCGGGTTCACGACCACCGCCCCGAGTGCGGTATTGTTTCCGTGCGCGTTCGGCCGGGGAAACCCCAGGCCACACGGGCACCGGGACGTGGCGCAGCTTGGTAGCGCACTTGACTGGGGGTCAAGGGGTCGCAGGTTCAAATCCTGTCGTCCCGACTCTGCTTTTCGCAGGTCGGAAGCCGTTCTCTCCATTATGGGGGAACGGCTTTCTCCGTACTCCGCCCCGGAGGGGTTACGCGGTCCGCGGGGCGCGGCGCATCAGGATGGCGTACGCCGCCGCCGCGACGACGATGCCGACGGGCAGGGCGAGGTCGACGCCGTCCAGGGCTCTGGCGAGCGGGCCGGTGTACAGGGTGTTCACGCACAGCGCGGCCGCGGTGACGCCCGCCGCCATGGCCGCGGCGCCCGCCCAGTTCACGCCCGCGGTGTACCAGAACGGGCTGGCCGGGGTCTCGTCGGTGAGGGCGCGGCCGTCGTAGCGGCCCCGGCGGAGCAGGATGTCCGTGGCGTAGACGGCCATGCTGGGGCCGAGCAGGACGACGGTCAGCTGGAGGACGTTGCTGACGGTGTCGAGGAAGCTGGAGACGAGCAGCCCGTACAGGGTCAGGGCGACGGCCGAGACGCCGTCGATCAGGACGCTGCGGGAGCGGCGGACGCGCAGGCCGACGGCCTGGATGGCCAGACCGGCGCTGTAGGCGGTCAGGGCGTTGATGGAGATCGTGCCGAGGATCAGCGCGAGCAGGAAGACCGGGATGAACCAGCCGGGCAGCATCGACTCGAGCGCGCTCTGCGGGTCGGTCATGTCCACCGCGGTCGCGGCGAGCACGCCCAGGCCGCCGACGACCATGCTGGGCAGGAAGGCGCCGAAGGCGGTCCAGCCCGCGATCGCCGTACGCGAGGCCGTACGGGGCAGATAGCGCGAGAAGTCCGCGCTGGTGGTGTACGACAGCGGGCCCGAGGCGATCAGGGTGATCCCGGCGATCACGGTCGCCCACAGATCCACGCCGGTCAGCGGCTCGGCGGGCGCGTACCCGAAGTCGGTGTGCCCGATGACGCCGTACGCGACGACCGCGAAGGCCGCGCCGAGTGCCAGCGTGATCGGAAGGTACAGCTTCATGATCATGCCGTGCCCGTAGACGCTGATGGTCAGCGTGAGTGCGGCGATGATCACGATGACGGCGGCCTTGACGCCGATGGTCGTCGTGATGCCGATCCGTTCGACCAGGGAGAACGCGGCGACCGCGGCGGCCGACAGATTGAGCGCGAAGTAGCAGACGGAGATCATCCAGCCGACGATCGCGTTGTTCACGCGGTTGCCGAGTATCCCGTATACGGCCCGTGTGATCACTTCGCTCGGCGCGCCCGCGGCCGGGCCCGAGATCGCGAGCAGCCCGGTGAGCGCCCAGAACAGATTGCCCGCCAGGAGTACCGCGAGGGCCTGCCACAGGGTGAGGCCCATCAGGATCAGCGCGCCGCCGACCACCAGGTTGAGGTAGTTGACGTTCGCCGCCGCCCAGACGGCGAACAGGTCTCGGGGATGCCCCCGGCGTTCCCGGTCGGGAATGTGGTCGATGCCGTGGGCCTCGACGCGGCCCGGCTGGTGCGCGGACTGGTGCGCGGGCGGCGGCGTGCCAGCCGAGCTCTCCGCCGCTGGCTGTGGATCGGGAATCGTGGACGCCATGGGGCCCTCCGCGTGGTGGTCGTACGCACCTGCTTGCTTATTGGTCGCACACTCAATAACATCGCCGGTATGTCGTCAAGCGTTCAACGCAAACGAGTTCGGAAATCTCCAGCCGCCCGACGTGCGGAAATCGTGGGAGCGGCGGCCCGTGTCGCGCTGACAGAGGGGCTGGAGTGCGTGACCCTGCGGCGGATCGGCGACGATCTCGACGTGCGCCCCGGACTGATCAGCCACTACTTCCCGTCGGTCGACGACCTGGTCGCGGAGGCGTTCGGCAGCGCCGCGAGCGCCGAGCTCGACGTGCTCCTGCCGGACGACGAGCCCGGAGTGACTCCCACGGAGCGGTTGGCGCGGTTCTTCGCACACGCGATGGGGGAGTCGTACGACGACATCAGCCGCCTCTGGATCAACGCCCGCCATCTCAGCCGCTACCGGCCCGCCCTGCGCGACCGGGTCGCCGAGCAGGAGGCCGCCTGGCGTGAGCGGCTGACCGGTGTCATCCGGCGGGGCGTCGAGTGCGGTGCGTTCCACACGGACGCCCCGGACGTGACGGCCATCCAGATCCTGGTCGTACTCGACGGCCTCGGCGCCCACGCCAACACCGACACGAGCAACCGCCCCGAAGCCGTGACGCGCATGGCGGTCACCACGGCGGAGCGCGAACTCGCCCTGGCCGACGGCACACTCACCCGCGCCGCGACGATATCCGGCCCTACGCCGTGACGGCGTCCGCGCCCACACCGTGGCGCGTCTGTCCTTACGTCGTGGCGGCGTCTGCGCCCCCGTCGTGGCGGTGCCCGTGCCCCCGCCGTGGCGGTGTCCGGCCCCCGCGGCGACGGCGTTAGGCCTCACATCGTGGTGGCGTCCGGGCCCCGCCGTGGCGGCGTTCGGCCTCGCGTGGTGAAGGTGCCCGCGCCCCCGCGGTGACGGGCGTGACGGGCGTTCGGCCTCACACCGCGGCGTCCACGGCCGTGGACGCCGTCAACCGACCTACTCTCCCGCGCTCTCCAAGGAGGCACTGTGCACAACGGTCTCGTCCTGCTCTCCGCCCGCCTGCTCGACCCGGTGACCGGCGCGTTCCTGCCGGACACCGCGCTCGCCGTGTCCGGCGGGAGGATCTCCGCCCTGGGCGACGACCGGGCCGTACGCGCCCTCGCCGACGCGTCCACGACGGTGATCGACCTCAAGGGCGCCGTGCTGACCCCCGGCCTGGTCGACGGGCACCTGCACCCGGTCTCCGGGGCCGAACTGACCCACGGCCTCGACCTGTCGGGCTGCCCCGACCTGGCCGCCGTGCGCGAGGCGCTGGCTCGCGAGGCCCGCGGGCTCGCGCCCGGCGCCTGGCTGCACGCCTGGGGCCTGGACCCGAACGCCTTCGCGGGCCAGCCCGTCGGGACGGCCCCCTTCGACGCCGTACTCGACGGCATCCCGGCCCTCCTGCTGCTGTTCGACGCGCACTCCGCGCTGGCCAGCCGCCGCGCCCTGGAACTCGCGGGCGTGGACGGGCCGCGCACCTTCGACCAGGCGTCGGCCGAAGTGGTCTGCGACGCCGACGGCCGTCCCACCGGGCTGCTCCTGGAGGACGCGGCCTGCGAACTCGTGGAGCGGGTCGCGCCACAGCCCACCCGCCGGGAGCGCCGCGACCGGCTCGCCGCCGCCCTGCGCGCCATGGCCGCCACCGGCCTCACCGGAGGTCACGCCATGGACGCCAACGGCGACAGCCTCGCCTTCTACTCCGAGCTCGACGCGGCGGGCGAACTGCCGCTGCGTCTGCGGGTCGCGCCCTGGTGCCAGCCCGGCGCCGACGCCGACGGGGTGCGCGCGCTCATCGCGGGGCAGGGCGTCGGAGGCGTGCTGTGGCGGACCGACGGCGTCAAGATCTTCATGGACGGCACCATCGACAACGGCACCGCGTGGCTGGAGCGCCCGGACTGCCAGGGCGAGTCCCGGCACGCCTTCTGGCCGGACCCCGAGCGCTACACCGAGATCATCGGCGAGCTGCACCGGGCCGGGGTGCCCACCGCGACCCACGCCATCGGCGACGCGGCCGTCCGGCACGTGCTCGACTCCGTGGAGAAGGCCCAGGCCAGCGGCGTACGAGGGGTACGGCACCGGGTCGAGCACATCGAGACCGTGCCCGACGACACCCTGCGCCGCTTCGCCGAACTCGGCGTCGTCGCCTCCATGCAGCCCACCCACTGCTGCGACTTCACCCGCGCCGACCACACCGACAACTGGTCGCGGCGCCTCGGCGAGGAGCGCGCAGCGCGCGCCTGGCGCTGCCGTGATCTGTGGGACTCCGGTGCCGAGGTCGTCCTCGGCTCCGACTGGCCCATCGCCCCCTACCCGCCGCTCGGCGTCATGGCGGGCGCCCGCCACCGTCGGCCCAGCCGTGATCTCAGCCAGCCCCCGCACGGGCCCGAGCAGGCGCTGACGGCCCTGGAGGCCCTCCAGGCGATGACTGTGAACGCGGCGCGCGCGGCGGGCGACGCGCACGAGGCCGGACGGCTCGCCGTCGGCTACCGGGCCGACCTCGCGGTGCTGGCCGAGAGCCCGCTCACCACGCCCGCCACCGACCTGGCGGACCTGCCCGTGCTGCTCACGGTCCTCGACGGCCGCCCCACCCATCGCGACGCGTCCTTGTGAGCGGCCCGGCTACGCTCGGGTGGCGACCACGAGGCGGCAGCGCGGGCTGCCGTCGGGGCGTCGGTCGAGCTCTTCCAGCGCGTACGACTCCACCGTGAATCCGGCCCGCGTCAGCTCCCGGCGTACGTCCGCGAGGCCGAACCGCCGGTAGTACATGACGAAACGCGGCCGCCAGAGCGCGTTGCGCACCCGCATCGCCGCGTCGAAGCCCAGCAGCGTCCAGTACGCCGGTGAGCCCGGCCGCGGTGGAGCCGCGACCGGGAAGGCGAACCGCCCGCCGGGCCTGAGCGCCGCGTGCACCCCGGCGAACAGTCCGGGCCGCTCGCGGGGCAGGAAGTGCCCGAACGCCCCGAAGCTCACCACCAGGTCGAAGGCCGAACGGAAGGGCAGGGCCCGCGCGTCGGCCCGTACGAGATCGACCCGTACGAGACCGGCCGGTACGGCATCGGCTGACACCAGGTCAGGCCGTACCGGGCCGGGCGGTGCGTGCTCGGTTCGCTGGCGGGACACGCGGGCCACCGCGAGCATGCCCGCGCTGTTGTCCACGCCGGTCACCCGCCCCCGGCACACCCGCCGCAGGACGCCCAGACCCGCGCCCGTACCGCAGCACAGATCGAGTCCGCTGTCGAACGGGCCCAGCTGACGCAGGAGTTCGGCGGTGGAGTCCAGCACCGCATCCGGGGTGCGGAACGGCGTGTGGTCGAACTTCGGGGCCAGCAGGTCGTAGCCGCGCTCGACGGACGACAGCGCCTGGACGGCGAGTTCGCGGACGGTGGGGCCCTCGGGGGTGAACACCGGCCCCAGCATAGGCGGCGGCCGCGCGAGAGCGGCTCAGGAGTGCCAGGGCTCCCCGGTGACCTGGTGGTCGGCGTGGCTCAGGGCTTCGACGACCAGGCGGCGCAGATGCCCGTCGGTCAGCGCGTACACCGCGCGGCGGCCTTCTCTGCGGGCGTGTACGAGCCCGGCGAGCCGCAGTTTGGCCAGGTGCTGGCTGACCGCGGTGCGCGCGGCCCCGCTCGCGGCGGTGAGCGCGGTGACGTCCGCCTCGTCCTCGGCCAGCAGCCACAGGAGATGCAGCCGGGTCGGGTCCGCGAGCAGCGCGAAGACCGACGACGCGGTCTGGAGCTGCGCGGGTCCCGGAGTGCGCTGATGCGTATGGGTGGCAACTGGGGTCCGTTCGCGTCCGGGCATGGGCCCATCGTAGACCGGGCGAACCGTCAGTTGCATACGTGCGCAGGTGCGCACCTATCGCTAAGGTGGGGAGGTCCGAGGTCATCGAACGAGGGGCGTGCCATGCTGTCCGTCCTGCGCGGCCGCACCTATCGCACCTATCGCCAGCTGTTCGCGGCCCAGGTCGTCGCGCTGGTGGGCACGGGTCTGGCGACGGTGGCGCTGAGCCTGCTGGCCTACGACATCGCGGGCGCGGACGCGTCGGCGGTGCTCGGCACCGCGCTGGCCGTGAAGATGGTCGCCTATGTGACCGTCGCGCCGGTGGTCGGCGCGCTCGCGGACCGGATACCGCGGCGCGCGCTGATGGTCGCGATGGACGTCACGCGCGCGGGCGTCGCGCTGACCTTGCCGTTCGTCACCCAGGTCTGGCAGATCTACGTTCTGATCCTCCTGCTCCAGGCGGCCTCCGCGGCGTTCACGCCGACGTTCCAGGCCGTCATCCCCGCCGTGCTGCCCGCCGAGCGCGACTACACGCGCGCGCTGTCGCTGTCCCGGCTGGCCTACGACCTGGAGAGCCTGTTCAGCCCCGCGCTGGCCGCGGCCCTGCTCTACGCGGTCGCCTTCGACTGGCTGTTCGTCGGCACCGCGGTCGGATTCGCGGCCTCGGCCGCGCTGGTCGCCTCCTGCGCGCTGCCCGGCCGCGCGCCGGTACGGGGGCCAGCGCGCATCGCGGACCACCACACCCGGTCCGGCGAGGCGGCCTTCGGCAAGGCGGCCTTCGGCGTCCGGCTGTTCTGGGCGACCCCGCGCCTGCGCGCGCTGCTCGCGCTGGATCTCGCGGTCGCCGCGGCGGGCGCGATGGTCATCGTCCACACCGTCGTGCTGGTACGCGACCGACTCGGCCGTGGCGCGGGGGACGTCTCCCTCGCGCTCGGCGCCTACGGGGCCGGGTCGATGGTGGTCGCGCTGCTGCTGCCGCGGCTGCTCGACCGGCTCGGCGACCGCGCCGTGATGCTCCCCGCGGGCCTCGCCCTGCCCGCCGTCTTCGTCGCGTACGGGACGCTCACCGCCTCGGGGCCGTCCTGGCCCGCCCTGCTCGGCGCGTGGTGCGCCTTCGGGGCCGCGTGTTCGGCGGTGCTCACCCCGGCGGGGCGGCTGGTCCGCCGTTCGGCGGGGCCGGACGACCTGCCCGCCGCGTTCGCCGCCCAGTTCTCGCTGGCCCACTGCTGCTGGCTGCTCACCTATCCGCTGGCCGGGTGGCTCGCCGTGGCCGTGGGGGCGGCGGGGGCTTCCTGGACGCTGGGGGCCGTCGCGCTGGCGGGCGCGCTCGCCGCCGTACTGACCTGGCCCGCCCGTGACCCGGAGCGGCTCGACCACGACCACCGCGGTCTGCCACCCGACCATCCGCATCTCGCCGACGCGCACGCCACACCCGTGTCCACGCCAGCGCCCACGCCCACGCCCGCCTCCATGTCCGCGGCCGCGTCCACGCCCGCCGCGCACGGCTGCCGGCACAGCCACCCGTACGTCATCGACCGGCTGCACCCGCACTGGCCGCGGCCGCGCCGGACGGCCCGCTGATCATGCGGTGCAGCCGCTCGGCCGCGGCCCGCCCGAAGGACGGGTCGTTGATGTCGGCGTCGACGTCGACCAGGTCCACCGCGCTGCCGCTGAGCCCCGAACGCACCGCCGTGAACAGGGCGTCGTCGGCGGCCGCGTCGTGGTACGGCCCGCCCGGCGAGCCGAGCGTGGACAGCCCGCGCAGCGGCAGGCACACGGCCGTCGGGCCCTTGGCCGTCCGCAGCTTGGCCGCGACCCGGCGGCCGAGCTCCGCGCACTCGTCCACGGTGGTGCGGACGACGGTTATCGACGGGTTGTGGACCCGGACCAGCCGGTCCCGGAACCGCTCGGGCAGCGTGTCCAGCGGCCCGAACTTCACCATGTCCAGGGCGCCGAGACCGACCACCTGCGGAACTCCCCTGGCCCCGGCGGCCAGCAGCCGGTCGGGCCCCGCGGTCAGGATGCCGCCCACCAGGTCGTCGGCGAGCTCGCTGAGCGTCAGGTCCAGTACGCCGACGAACACCCCCTGCGCGGCCAGCGCCTCCAGGGACCGGCCGCCGGCGCCGCTGCTGTGGAACACCAGGACCTCGTAGCCGAGTTCGGTGAGCCGCTCGCGCGCCGCGTCGACGCCGGGTGTGGTCACTCCGGCCATGCTGGCGGCCACCAGCGGCCTGCCGCGCGCGCCGAGTTCGGCCGCCCGCACGGCCCGTGGGGCGGCGGCGAAACCCTTGGCCATCCCGGCGATCGCGTCCGCGGCGTTGGCCAGTATCGGCTCGGTCACCGTGTTGATCCCCGCGATGTCGACGACGCTGTACATCATCGCGATGTCCGTGGCGCCGACGTACGGCGCCACGTCGCCGGAGGCCATCGAGGACACCAGCAGCTTGGGCAGCCCGAGCGGCAGCGCGCGCATCGCCCGGCTCGCGATCGAGGTGCCGCCGCTGCCGCCGACGGCCAGCACCCCGTCCATCCGCCCCTCGGCGTACAGCCGCCCCGCGATCTCGGCCGCGCCGCGGGCCATCGCCGTCACGGCGGCCCCGCGGTCCCCGGCCGCCCGTAACGCGTCCAGGTCGGCGCCCGCCGCGCGAGCCACCTCGCCGCGCGTGACGTCGGGGCGTCCGCGGGGTTCCCCGATGACGCCCGTGTCGATGAGCAGGACGTCGACACCGGCCCCGCGGAGCCGGTCGCGCAGCCAGTCGTATTCCTCGCCTTTGGTGTCCAGAGTTCCCATCAGGGCAACGGTCGCCATGGCACGTAAATGTCCAGGCCGACGGCTGGGCTGACAAGACCGCGCCAGCGCGCCGTGCGCCGCCGCCGCACTTAATAGACATGGGAATCATTGCCATTTACCATTCTGTGGTGAACGTACCGCGCTGACGATCTGGGGGTGAGCGGTGGGCGGCGCCGTGCACGGCCGAGTGGGACAGCGTCTGACGCGGCAGCGCGCCGCGGTCGCCGAAGTGCTGTCCAGGTGCGCCGACTTCGTCTCCGCGCAACAACTGCACGCCCGGCTCCTCGCGACCGGCCCGCCGGTCGGCCTGAGCACCGTCTACCGCACCCTGCGCGAACTCGAACGGGCCGGGCGGCTGGACGCCGTACGGGACACGGACGGCGGGCGCCGGTACCGGCCGCGGGTCGCGGACGAGCACCGGCACTACCTCATCTGCCGGGCCTGCGGCCGCAGTCAGGCGATCGACACCGAGGTCATCGAGCGCTGGGCCGACGGGGTGGGCGAGTCGACCGGCTTCACCGAAGTCGAGCACACCCTCGAACTCCACGGCGTCTGCGCCCACTGCCGCCCCGCGCCCCGTGAGGCCGTACGCCACCCCGGTCGCCGCGCCCGACGGGGCAGCCCGGCATGACCGGCCGCGATGCCGCGCGGGCCTGCCCGTATGATCGGTCCGGTCGCTCGGTAGGCGGCCCGCCCCCATCGCATCCCTCGCAGAGCGGAACCGGCTGTGACCTCACGCGCGTTCGTCCGGCCCATGGCGCGACGCCCCTGCACTCTGGTCGTGTGCCGGGGCTGCTGCTGTGGCAACCGCCGCAAGCTCCCGGCCGCCGACCACGCGTGGCAACTGGACCGGCTGCTGGCCGCGGCCGCGGACTCCGACGGCCGGATCGCCGTCCGCACCACCGACTGCCTCGGACCCTGCGAGTACGCCAACGTGGTGGTCGTCCAGCCGTCCGCCGACGGGCGGCGCAGGGGCGGCCGCCCCGCCTGGATAGGGCTCGCGCTGGACGACGGCTGCACGGACGAGATCATCGAGTGGGCGACGGCTGGCGGCCCCGGCGTCGCCGAGCCGCCGCCCGCCCTGGCCCTGCAGTTCGTCCGCCCGCCAGGCGCGGCCGCCCGCTCACGCGCGAGGCGTTGACGCGCGCGTTGACGTGCCCCGCGCCGCCGGGTCGCCGTCCGCTCGGTCTCCCCGGCAGCGACGCATCCTGGCGGCGCCCGCCGCCGGACCCGCGACCGCGCGCGACGCACCGCGCCGAAGCGCCTGAGCCGGACGCACCCGCGTACGCACCGGCGCACGCACCGTCACAAGCGTGCGCCGGGCGTACGCTGCCGCACGCGGTCTTGTGCGCGGCCGCTGGCCGGTTCAGGGTGGCTCCCAACCACAGTGCGGTACCGAGCGCGAAGGCGGGTGGGGCGACGTGGGGCGCGGCGACGGCTGGGAGTTCACCGACGACCGGGGCGTGACGACGCGCGCGAGGCGCGGGCCCGAACGGGTGCTGGCCTATGTGCGGGCCGGGGCGGCGCTGAGCGATCTGGGCGTGCCGCCCGTGGCGGTGTACGGCTCGGCCCACGACGGCCCGGTGCTGGACCAGGCCAAGGCGGCCACCCTGCGCGGCGATTCCGTCCGCTACCTCGGCCCCGGCGCGGCCTTGGACGCCGCCGCGCTCCAAGGCGCCCACGCCGACCTGCTGATCGACGTCACCTACGACGGCACCCGGCCGTACGCCGCCGACGAGACCGCCGCCCGCGCGGCGGACCTCCCTGTCATCGCCCTGTCGGTGGCCGGTGCGGAGCCGCTCACGCGCATCCTGGGGCGCTTCGCGGAACTCGCCACCGCCCTCGGCGCGACACCCGGCGACACCGGCACCGGCACCGGCACCGACGCCGAGTTGTCCGCCGCCGAGGAGACCGTACGCGCGGCGGCCGCGGGCGGGCCGCCGCTGACGGTGCTCGCCCTCTCGGCCGCGGCTTCCGGCGACGTCCACATCGCCCGCCCGGATGCCTGGCCGGAGCTGCGGCACCTCGCGGGCCTCGGCGTCCGATTCGTCACCCCGGACCCGGCGGGCGGCGTCAACTGGCACACCACGACCTGGGAGCGGGCGGGCGCCCTCGGCGCCGACCTGGTGCTGGCCGACTGCCGTGGCAACGCCGTACAGCCTCCCGCCCTGGAGACCGTGCCCGCCTGGCGCACCCTCACCACCGAGGCCCTGGTGGAGCCGTGGAACCCCGAACTGCCGTGCAGCGCCGCCGCCTGCGCCGCGTACCTGCGGGCCGTGGCGGACGCGCTGACCATCCTCCGGGACAAGCGGTCCGGATAACGCCCACCCGCACGGGACCCCGCGCTCTCCCGAGGGACGCCCCCCCCGGACCTCCGGCCGGACACGCGGGTCAGGCGCTGTGACGGCGCGGGCATCGTGCGGCGGCCTCCGCCGAGTACACTCTCCCGGATTCCCTGGCGCGGAGCGAGAAGAGACAACGTGGCGCACCTGCTGATCCTGGGCGGGACCACCGAGGCCCGGCGGCTGGCGTCCGCCGCCGCCCAGCGGCCCGGACTGCGGGTCACCAGTTCACTCGCGGGCCGGGTCTCCCGGCCCGGCGACCTGCCGGGCGAGGTCCGCGTCGGAGGATTCGGCGGCCCGGACGGGCTGGCCGACTGGCTGCGCACACACCGGGTGGACGCCCTGGTCGACGCGACCCACCCGTTCGCCGAGGCGATCAGCGCGCACGCCGCCGACGCGGCCGCGGCGACCGGCGTGCCCCTGCTCGCCCTGCGCCGCCCCGGCTGGCGGCCGGGCCCCGGCGACCGCTGGTACCCGGTGGCCTCGCTGGACGAAGCGGCCGCGCTGCTGCCGGAGTTGGGCAGGCGGATCTTCCTCACCACCGGACGGCTCGGCCTCGCCGCCTTCGCCGGGACCGCGCTGGACGGCCTCGACTTCCTCGTACGCTCGGTGGAACGCCCCGAGCCGCCCCTGCCGCGCCGCACGGAGATCCTCCTGGACCGGGGGCCCTTCACCGTCGACGGCGAGCGGGCGCTGCTGCGCGCACACCGGATCGACGTACTCGTCACCAAGGACAGCGGAGGCGCGGCCACGGTCGCCAAACTGGTCGCCGCCCGAGAACTGGGCATGCCGGTGGTGGTCGTCGGCCGCCCAGCGCCGCCCGCGGGCGTGCTGGTCGCCACGGAGGTCGCGGACGCACTGGCCTGGCTCGACGACGAGACGGCCTGATCCGCCGGGCAGGCCCTAGTCCCTCGGGTTGCGCCGCAGCAGATAGGTGTCCATGATCCACCCCTTGCGCTCGCGGGCCTCGGCCCGCAGCCGCTCGATGCGCGGCGCGGCCTCGGCGATCGGCCCGGAGACCAGGATCTCGTCCGGCGTGCCGATGTACGCGCCCCAGTGGATGTCCATGTCCTGGTCGGCGTAGCGCGTGAAGGCCTGGCGCGCGTCGAGCATCACCACCACGTCGTCCACGCCGTCCGGGAAGCCCTCCGCGAGCCGCCGCCCGGTGGTGATCTGCACCGGGCGCGCGACCCGGTTCAGGCCCGTACGGTGCCGGGCCACCAGGGCGGAGACACTGCTGATGCCGGGCACGACGTCGTACCCGAAGTCCACCCGCCCGCGCTCCAGGACCTCCTGGAGAATCCCGAGCGTGCTGTCGTACAGCGCGGGATCGCCCCAGACCAGGAACGCGCCGCTGCCGTCCTCGTCGAGCTCGTCGAGGATCAGCCGCTCGTAGACGTCGGCGCGGCGGGCGCGCCAGTCGCCGACGGCGGGGGAGTAGGCGGCGCCCTGGGCCGTGCGGTCCCGGTCCGGGTCACGCGCCTCGACCAGCCGGTAGGACCCCTCGGGTAGATGCGCGTCGAGGATGTCCCGGCGCAGCCGCACCAGGTCGGACTTCTCCTCCCCCTTGTCGAGGATGAAGAACACGTCGGTCGCCTGGAGCGCCTTGACGGCCTGCAGGGTCAGCTGGTCCGGGTCGCCCGCCCCGATACCGATCACATGAATCGTTCGCACCGGGCCAGTGTGCCGTACGCGCCCACCACGGCGATCTCCTGGCCCCCGGCCCTGCCTGTGCCCGGCCTGTGCCAGGCCGTCGTGTCCTGGTTGGGTGGACCGATGTTCCCCTTGCTGGCGTTCTTCCTCGCCCTGGTGGTCTTCGGGGTCGCCGTCGTCGGCGTGCTCGCCGCTCTGGTCGCGCTCCTGGCCATGCTGCTGCCGAACCGGCGGCAGCCATGGCCGCTGTCCCTGCTGCGCAGGGCGGCGCTGCTGGTCGGCTGCCTGGGAGCGGCCCTCTACGCCGTGTGCGTGATGTGGCTCGGGATGGCGGTGAGCGAATCCACACACGGGGCGTCTTCCTCGCCCTCGCCCTCCTGCCGGGGGAACGCCCCCGTGCCGCTGGAACGGGTCGTCGACTACGAGGTCTGGTACGTGCCGCTGGGGTTCGACTGCGTGCTCGACGACGGCACGACCTACCCGAGCGGGGAGATCGCGGACTGGTACAACGGGATCATCGCCCTGTGCGCCGTGGCCGTGGTCCTTCTCCTCGTCGGCGCGCACCAGGTGAGAGAGCGTTACGCCTCGCGCCCGGCCGTGTGAGGTCCCTCCGCGCGCAGCCGGGGCGCGCAGGACGCCGCGTCGACCGGCGTCGCGTCCCGCTCCAGGCGGTCCGCCAGCTCCCCGGCCCAGGCGACCAGCCCGCCGATGTCGATCCCGTACGGGCCCTGAGCATCGCCGCCCAGGCTGTTCGCGTACCCCTCGCCGACCGCGCCCGCGCCCCTGCGCAGCAGCCGCGCGCCGCCGGTGAGGTTCCCCCGCGCCGCGTGGGTGAGGCCGACGGCCAGCTGAGCCAGGCCGCGCCACAGGGCCCGCTCCCGCTCGGGGCCCGACTTCCAGGCGTCCTCGAACACCTCGTGCGCGTGGAACGGCCGCCCCGCGTCCAGCAGCGCCTGCGCCTCGGCGACCGTCTCGTCCGGCGTACGCACCACCCCCTCCGGCTGCCGCTCGACGCCTTCGGCGCCGTACGGCAACGGGCGGCCGAGCCCGTCCCTCGGGCGGGCGTTGCGCGCCCGGCCCTCGGTGTCACGGTCACGGTCATGGTCTGCGCTGCGGGGTCCGGTACTCACCCTCCGATTGTCGCCGCTCGGCGCGCAATCCGGCATCGAGCCAGGTCCGGGGGTGGGTTGGTGGGGATGGCGGGGGTCTGGGTGAGGTAGGGTTCTCACTGTGCGAGCGCGGGAAACCCCGCGGGGCCGCACATCGGGACGTGGCGCAGCTTGGTAGCGCACTTGACTGGGGGTCAAGGGGTCGCAGGTTCAAATCCTGTCGTCCCGACTTTGCTTTTTTCGCAGGTCGGAGGCCGTTCTCCCAACTATGGGAGGGCGGTCTTTCGTGCGTCCGGAGGCGTGGTGGTCGCCATGTGGCTGCACGCATGAGCCGGGGCTGGTTCGCCAGGGTGCTGGTGGCGGGTTGTGCGGGGGATCGCCTGGGTTTCGGCCGCCCGCGCGGCCAGTGCCCGCGCCAACTGCCCAGCCCGCTCGGTGCCCTGCTCCCACAGCGTCGGAGCGACCAGTACCGTGAGCTCAGCCCGGACATCCCGGCTGCTTCCACGCTCAGGCTGCTCGGTTCGATGATCCGGACTCCCGGATTCTGCGACATGCAGTTCGCGCTCCCTGAAGACCGCTGCCCGTAATGGGCACCGGCGATGAGGATCGCGAACAGAACGTATCCCGCTCGACACGCAACGCGTCAGCCCGGCACGCTGGGTCGGCAGACTGCTGGACAAGGCGGCTCTGCGAGCTTCAGACCGGGAAACAATACGTTGATGATCTGTAAGCCCTTAAGCACGATTTCAGCACCCTTGCCGATTTCACCAACTCTGTCGTCTTATGTGCCCAGCTATGTCATGCTCATGACCAATGCTGCCTGCACCCTATGGGTTTCGAGGTTGACAAATGGAGAGGTGACCGATCCGTTTCGCGTGTGGGAATTGCCACAACTTCCCCCGACGGGGCAGGCGTTACCTCATGATAACGTCACTCTGACCTTTCGAGACCTGAAAAAAGGGGGGATTTCCGTGGGGGACTCTAACGTTCTCGAGGCCCAGGAATGGGTCAATGGGACCTATAGCGGCGTCACCGGATACGCGCCGTGCAAAGAAGACGGTAAAACTGGATGGGCCACGGTGGACTGCCTCACTCAGGCCCTCCAGCATGAACTTGGAATATCCCCGGTCGTTAAAAATTTCGGGCCCGGAACCTATGAAAAGGTGAAGAACCGTTTCAAGTTCCCAGGTGACGAGTCGAACAAGAATATCGTCCGCATCTACAACTATGCATTGTGGTGCAAGGGATACTACGGATCGGAAGACGCCGCCACATGGACCGCGGAAGGGTCACTGAAGTCCCTGTACTCGGACATGGGTATCAGTGACCCGGCCGGTGACGCCGACCTGTGGGCGCGCGTCACCAAGTCCCTGCTGCGCATGGACCAGTTCCGGATGGTGCCCGGCGGCAACGGCACCACCCGAACGATCCAGCAACACCTCAACCGCAGGTACGTCGACTCCATCCGCATCCCCGCGATGAACATGGTGCCCACGGACGGCCATTACTCCCGTGACGTCCAGCAGGGCCTCATGCTCGCGGTGCAGTACGAACTCGGCCTCGACAAGAACACCATCAACGGCTACTTCGGTCCTGGTACCAAGCAGGCCCTCAAGACCGTCGGCTCCGGACGCCTCGGCAACTACCTGGAGTACCTGTTCCGTGCCGCCTGCTGGTTCAACTCCCCCACCTACGGGGGCAGCAGCGGCCAGGAAGCCGTCGGCTACCCGACCCCCAACCTGGCCAACCCCACCGTGGACATCGGCCACACTCAGTGGCTCGGCACGTTCCAGAAGTTCGCGCAGATCCCGGTCACCAAGACCAACGACTACACCACCTGGGCCCAGCTCCTCATATCCTCCGGCGACACCTCCCGTAACGCGGAAGGCGCCGACTGCATCACCGAGATCACCCCCGCTCGGGCGAAGCTGCTGTACAAGAACGGCTACCGGATCGTCGGCCGCTACCTCGACGAACACATAGACCCCGGCAGCCCGGACTACCTTGGTAAGGCCCTCAAGCCCGGCGAACTCTCCACGATCCTCGACGCCGGCCTACGGCTGTTCCCGCTGTTCCAGTACAACGGCACCCAGCTGTTCAACTTCACTGAGGCCAAAGGCTACGCGCAGGGCTCCACCGCGCACTTCAAGTCCAAGGAGTACGGCATCCCGGACGGGGCGTGCATCTACTTCTCGGTGGACTACGACGCCCAGGACCACCACATCAGCAGCAACATCATCCCGTACTTCAAAGGCGTGAAGAAGGCCCTCGAAGACCGGGGCGGTGACTACGCGTTCGGTGTGTACGGTACCCGGAATGTGTGTGCCCGTGTCTCCGAGGCCACCGGGGCGAAATGGTCGTTCGTGTCCGGTATGTCGTGGGGCTACTCGGGTAACCTCGGCTACCCGCTGCCGAAGAACTGGTCGTTCAACCAGATCCTCGAATACAACTTCCAGTCCGACTGGGGGCTCGACCACAACATTTGGCGGAACAACTCCGACCGTGGTGTGTCCTCCAAGCAGCAGCCGAAGAAGTACTCTGCCGAGGCGATCGTGGAGTTCGTCCGCAAACTCGAAGACGCAGCGGCCGATTATCGGGGTGTCGGGCCCGGATCATCCGGTAAGCAGAGCGTGCGGCAGTTGGTCCCCCAATTCTTCCGGCAGGATAGCAACTACCAGGGGGCTTCCTGGGCTGCGCTCACTTTCCCGCTGAACAAAGTATGGCTCGGCCATTGTCGTGACGCGGGTCTGACGCTCAAGGACCAGTACAAGAACCTCACCGACCCCGCGACCGGGGTGACGCTCAGCTTCCAGCACATCATGGCCGGACTCGAAGGCCACCTCGTCCACCACACGAACCCGGACAGCAACCGTTCCGACACCGGGGACATGTTCGGCTGGGGCGGTGACCTCGCCCAGTTCTACCAGAACTGGCGGACAGCCAACGCCGAGTCGACGGTCAGCGGAAAGAAGTTCGTGGAGCAGAACTTCGCCAAGACGTCGGTCTACTCATACTTCATGGACGCCAACCTGAAGGAAGACGCCGACGTCTTCCATCTGTTCCACTTCCTGGACAAGTACCCGTCCATGAAGATATCCGAGGCCCTGTGGGCGATCTACGTACAGGGCGAACCGAACAACGCTGACCGGCAGTTCGTGCACCAGCGCATGACCCATTTCTACGAACGGCGGTTCGGGGGCAGCAAGAGCAGTCTCCGCAGCATCCTGAAGGACGCGCTCACCGGGGAATGGTGGCAGATCACCAGTCTCGTGGAAATGATCCTGCTGGACGGCGTCAAGGGCAACAAGATCCCTGACGGGGAGATGCCGGAAGAGATCCCGGCCTCCGATCTCAACGAGTTCGTCAACGCCATCGCCGACGACATTATCTCGCGTGTCGGACGCGAGAGCTGAAAGAAAGGGGGGAACACGAGACATGACACTGACCCGTAGAACCGTCCTCGCCGCCGCCGCGGCCACCGCTGGTGTCTCCGCACTCACCATCACCGGGACCGGCGCTGCAGCCGTCGGCCGTGACACCACATGGGGAAAGGGCAAGTCCGCGAACGGCTGGACCATCGACCCCGACAAGATCAGCACCCACCAGGTAGAGGGCTCGGCGGCGTCGGTGGACCTCCGTGATGGCGACGCGGCGGTGGTACTGCTGCACGTAGCGCGGCGCTGGCACTACGAGATCGCCCCGCTCGACACCGGCCAGGGCGGCGGTATCAGCGGCCACACCACCAGCCGCACCATCGCCGCCGGGTTCGAGTCGAACTACCTGTCCGGCACCGCCCTCACCGTCCACCCCACCGCCTACCCTCTCGACGGGTCGGAGGGGTTGTGGCCGCACCAGGAGCTGATCGTGCGGGACATCCTCCTGGACTGCGAAGGCGCCGTCGTATGGGGCGGCGACCTCACCCCGGTCAAGTACAGCCACTTCCACATCGCGGCCAAGCCGGGCAGCAAGACCCTGGCCAGTCTCGCCGAACGCCTCTCCCGCCAGCCCAGTGTGATGGAGAAAGCTCGCGGCGCGGGAGAGGTCGAAGACCCCGCCCACCCCTCCAGGCGCGTCAAGGCCAAACGCCTTGAGCGCGCCCAGAACAAGTAACATCCGAGCACCACAGAAACAGGAACATCATGCGTACACGTCATACCGTCCTCGCGGCTGGCACAGTAGCCTTCGCGGTCCTCGCCACCACCGCGACCGCCGCAGAGGCTGCCAGCTCGACTATCAGGAGCTGCAAGTCCGGGAAGGTTTGCTACTACGACTACAACTGGGGTCCGGGCAGCGCCTCCAACTTCCTGAAGAAGTCGTCCTCCGGGGACATCAACGCCGATACCTACGGCACCGCGATCTTCAACAACGGCAACAAGTACCCCGGAGGCGACCACATCTGGTTCTCCGGCCGGGCCGTCGACCAGGGCACCAGCGACACCAGCAGCAGCACCGTACTGTTCCGTGGCTGCCTCCACTACAACACCAACCGCTCCAGCGCCAACAAGGCATCGTGGGCTGACCTGCGGCATGTTCAGGGCGTGCTCAACAACAGGAAGACCAACTACAAGATTTACGGTGCCTGGTGGGGCGGCGAATGCACCAGCGACCGCCCCGTGTTGGAACAGAAGCCGGTCGGCTTCGGAGGCAAGCGGCCCTGGGAGACCCTGGTCAACCACAGCGGCAACGTCGTGAAGTCCTACAAGTAGCCGTCTGGGCGACACAAGGAAGAACAGGATGCTGATACTCAAGCGTGCTCTGCGCGCCACCGCCGTCCTGGGCTCCGCCCTGGCCGCGGCAGTCGCCGTACCGGGAACCGCACAGGCCTACGGGTCGAGCGTGGTCGTCGGATTCTACGGCGACAACCACGAGGGCTACCAGTGGACCAGCGTCTGCAAGTGCGTGTGGGAAGACCCCTTCGACAACACGTACTTCCAGAAGGACGACGGCGGCAAGGGCTTCAAGATCCCCGTCTGGGACACCAAGAAGCCTGCCCCGTCCAACTACCTCGGGAAGGTCGAGTTCCACCCCTACGGCGAGAAGCTCTGGCTGTATGACACGGCGAACGACGGCGACACGTACTACGCTCGTATCAACTTCACCCGGAACGGCAAGTGGCAGCGCGCCCAGACCCTCCACCCGCCGGGCACGGGATCGAAGGTCGACAAGCGGGTCTTCGACTTCGACATTCCCGAGGGAGAGAAGTTCACGCTCCGGTTGTATGACGACTCGGGGCTGAAAGATCGCATGACCTCTACGAGTTGGACCGGCATCACGTGACGGAATCCTCATCATCTTTACCGAAGCTGGTCCGCCCAATATGTTGGGTGGACCAGCTTCTTTATCGGTTGAGGGAGCCGTTTCTAACCTGACGGCGCTGGCTGCGTGTTGGGTGGATCTGCGGAACGACGAAGCTCCTGGTAGCGGGTTCGACCAAGATCCACCGTCCGCCAGGAGCTTCGTGTGCTTGTCTACCCGTCGTCGATCGACCTGTCCAGTCGCACCCTGCGGTATCTGACCGGACTACTCGTTGCCCGGCGAGGGGAGGTCGGGACCCGGTGGCGGCGTCTGACCGTCGGCCGTCAGGCTCTCCTTGCCTGGCCCATCTGCGGTGCGGTGACACCTACGCCCAGCTCGCCGCCGGGTTCGGTATCGGCATCGCGACCGCATACCGCTAGCGCCACGGCATGAACGTCCAAGTCCTCACCGACCCGTTCGGCCGCCTGCTGTGGGCCTCTCCCGCGTTGCCCGGCTCCACCCACGCCCTGACCGCTGTCCGCACCCACGGCATCGTCGAAGCACTCACCGACACCGACCTCAAGTGCTGGGCCGACAAGGCATACCAGGGCGCCGACGGCTCTATCCGGGCGCCCTTCCGCGGCCGTCGCCTCAAGCGGTGGTGGTGCCGCCACAACAGCACACACGCCAAGATCCGCTGCCCCGGCGAGCAGGCCATGGCCGCCCTGAAGAGCTGGCGTCTCCTACGGAAACTCCGCTGCAGCACCAACCGCATCACAGCGACGTTCGGAGGTGTTCAGGACAGCGCGGTGCCGGTGTAGTTCTCCGCGAGCTCGGCGGCGGCGTGCGGTGAACGGACGATGCGGTCCAGCTGGGCGAGTTGCAGGCGGGAGTCGAACGAGGAGTCGCCGGGCGCGGTGTGCAGGGTGGTCGTCATGGCGTACGAGAAGTGCTCGGCCCGCCAGACCCGGCGCAGGCAGGTGTCCGAGTACGCGTCCAGCGGTGCGGTGGCGCCGTTCCCGTACAGCTCCCTGAAGGCGTCGGCCAGCACGGTGACGTCGGAGGCGGCGAGGTTGAGGCCCTTGGCTCCGGTCGGCGGCACGATGTGGGCCGCGTCACCGGCCAGCAGGACGCGGCCGTAGCGCATCGGCTCGGTGACGGAACTGCGCATGGGCAGCACGGACTTGGCCGTGATGGGGCCGCGGTGGAGCCGCCAGTCGGCGTCGGCGCCCAGCCTGCGGTCCAGCTCGTCCCAGATCCGCTGGTCCGGCCAGGCCGCCGGGTCTTCGCCGTTGGGGACTTGCAGGTAGAGGCGGCTGACCTCGGGTGAGCGCATGCTGGCGAGAGCGAAGCCGTGCTCGGAGTGGGCGTATATCAGCTCGTCGTAGACGGGTGGGGCGTCGGCGAGTACGCCCAGCCACGAGTACGGGTAGGTCCGTTCGTGGACACGGGTGGCGCCTGCGGGGACGGCTCGGCGGACCACGCCGTGGTAGCCGTCGCACCCGACGACGTAGTCACAGGTGAGGACGCGGTCCTGGCCCTGGTGGGTGTAGTGGACGGCGGGGCGGTCGGTGTCGGCGTGCTCGACCGCGCGGACCGGTGCGTCGAAGTACAGCGGCGGGCCGTCCTTGAGCTGGAGCGCGATGAGGTCCTTGACGACCTCGGTCTGGGCGTACACCCACACCCGGCGGCCGCCGGTCAGGGAGGGGAAGTCGACGCGGTGGCGGCGGCCGTCGAAGCGGAGTTCGATCCCGTCGTGCGCGATGCCCTCGCGGTGCAGCCGGTCGGCGGCTCCGGCCGTACGGAGGGTGTCGACGGTGCTCTGCTCCAGGATGCCCGCGCGCTGGCGCTGTTCGACGTAGGCGCGGTCGCGGCTCTCCAGGACGGCGCAGTCGATTCCGGCCCGGTGCAGCAGGCGGGCGAGGAGCAGCCCGGAAGGGCCCGCGCCGACGATGGCGATCCGGGTGTGGCGGGGGAGGGGGAGGGGCATGGGTGGGTCACTCCTTGGGGAGGGCGGGGAGGGCGTCGCCCAGGACCCGCTGGGCGACGGCGAAGGCGGAGTTGGCGGCCGGGACACCGCAGTAGACGGCCGTCTGGAGGAGCACCTCACCGATCTCGTCCGGGGTCAGGCCGTTGGTGAGGGCGGCGCGGATGTGCAGGGCCAGCTCGTCGTGGTGGCCGTGGGCGACCAGAGCGGTGAGGGTGACGCAGCTGCGGGTGCGCCGGTCGAGGCCGGGGCGGGTCCAGATCTCCCCCCACGCGTAGCGGGTGATGAACTCCTGGAACGCGGCGGTGAACGACGTGGTGCGGGCGGCGGACCGGTCGACGTGGGCGTCGCCGAGCACGGCCCGCCGGACCGACTCGCCCGCCGCGCGGGTTCCTTCGCCGCCGAAGTGGGTCAGCAGGGCCGCCGCCACGGCGTCGGGCCGGTCGACGCCCGCGAGGTGTGCGGCGCCGGGAAGCTCCGTGAGCGCGGCGCCGGGGATGCCGTCGGCGAGTTCCCGGCCGTGGGCAGGCGGCGTGGCGGGGTCCTCGCGGCCCGCGATGACCAGGGTGGGTGCGGTGACCTTGGACAGCTCCGCGCGCAGGTCGTACGTGGCGAGCGCGTCGCAGCAGGCGGCGTAGCCGTCCGGGTCGGCGTCGGCGAGATCGCCCAGGAGCGCCTTGCCGGCGAGCGTCCCGGCGCGGGACGGGTCCGCGAACCAGCGTTGTGCCGAGGCGCCCACGAGGTGGGCGGTGCCCTCCGCCCGTACCCGGTCGGCGCGCTGCCGCCAGGCGGCCGGGTCACCGAAGCGGGCGGATGAGCAGACCAGCGCCAGCGAGGAGACCCGCTCGGGACGGTGTGCGGCGAGGTGGGCGCCGATCGCGCCGCCCAGCGAGATGCCCGCATAGCGGAAGGTGTCCCAGCCATGGCGGTCGGCGAGGTCGAGCACGAGTGACGCCAGCTCGCCGACCGTGGTGCCGTCGGCGGACTCGGTGACCGTGGTCGTACGGTCGCCGGGGCCGGGGCCGGGGCCGGGGGCGGGAGCGGGGGCGGGGGCCGGGGAGGCTCCGTGGCCGGGCAGATCGAAGCGGAGCACGCGGTGCTGGCGGGTGAGCGCGCTCAGTTGGGGCTCCCACACGGCCAGCGAGGTGCCGAGTGAGGGGCCGAGGATCAGCGGCGTGCCGTGGTCCGGGCCGTCGAGCCGGTGATGGAGCTGGATCATGGGTGTTCCTGGGCGGGGTCGGTGAGCGCGCGGTCGACGAGGAGCCGGGCGCAGCCCGGATAGCGGGCCGGGTCGGCGAGATCGAGCCAGACCGGCCGCGGGATACGGGACAGTTCGGGCAGGTCGCGCAGGCGGCCGGTGAGCGGGGTGTTCCCGTCCGCGGCCGGTGCCGCGGCCTCGGTGACGATCGCGGGTGCGCTCGCCGCCGCGGCGGCTTGGGTGACGAGGGAGCGTGCTCGCGCCTGTCCGATGTGGGGTGCGAGGGCGACGGCGACGCGTTCCGAGACGATCAGGTCGCCGGTGCGCGCGAGGTTGGCGCGCATCCGGGCGGGATCCGGGCGCAGGCCCGCCGTCAGCGCGGCGGCGCAGCGGGCCGCGCCGCCGGTCAGACGCAGGGCCTCGCGAAGGGGCGCCCACTCGGCGTGCCAGGCCCCCGCGGGGCGTTCGTCCTCGGCGGCGAGCGACCCGAACAGCACGGAGGCCAGGGCGGGAACCTGGCGCGCGGCCGACGCGATCAGCGTCGCGGAGACGGGGTTGCCCTTGTGCGGCATCGCCGACGATCCGCCGCCCGCCGCCTCGCGTACCTCTCCGATCTCGGTGCGGGCCATGACGAGCACGTCGGCGGCGAGCTTGCCGAGCGCCCCGGCGGTGAAGGCGAGTGCTCCGGCGATGTCGGCCACCGGGGTGCGCAGGGTGTGCCACGGCAGTGCGGGTTCGGCCAGGCCGGTCTCGTCGGCGTAGGCGGTCAGGAGTTCCAGGGCGGTGTCGGCGGTGGACTGCTCGGCGAACGCGGCGAGGGTGCCGCCCGCGCCGCCCAGCTGGGCCGGGAGACCGTCCCGTACGGCGGTGAGCCTGCGCACGGCGTCGGCGACGAGGCGGTACCAGCCCGCCGCCTTGAGCCCGAACGTCGTGGGCACCGCGTGCTGGGTGAGGGTACGGGCGGGCATCGGGGTGCCCCGGTGCGCCTGTGCCAGGGCGGCCAGCGCGGCGGCGGTGCGGTCCAGGTCGGCCAGCACGACGGCGAGGGTACGGCGGGCGACCAGCATGGCGGCGGTGTCGAGGATGTCCTGGCTGGTGGCGCCGCGGTGCACATGGTCGGCCGCCGCCGGGCCCACCGCCGCTCGGAGCGCGGTGACCAGGGGGATGACCGGGTTGCCGCCCTGGCGGGCCTGCGCCGCGAGGTCCCCGAGGCGGTAACGCGAGGCGTCGGCGGCCGCGTCGGCGGCCGACGCGGCCGCCGCGGGCGCGAGGCCGAGCCGGGCCTGGGCACGGGTGAGCGCGGCTTCGGCGTCCAGCATGGCCTGGAGGAACGCGAGGTCTCCGGTGGCGCGCTCGGCGGGGGAATCCGCTCGTACCGGGGCGAGCAGCCCGACGTCGGCGCCGTCCAACGGGTCGGCGAACGCGGTGGAGTCGCAGGAACCAGCGGAGTTCGCGGCGGAGTCGTCGGCGGAGTTCTCAGCGGGGTGCTCAGCGGAGTTCAAGGAAGACCGTCTCCTCTTCGCCCTGCAGCCGGATGTCGAACCGGTGGAGCCGGTCCCCTTCCCGCGCGGCGAGCAGCGTCGCACGCCGCTCCGGCGGCAGGGCGCCCAGCACCGGATCGGCGGCGAGCGCGGCGGCCTGCTCGGGCAGGTGGATGCGGGTGTGCAGGTGGTGGAGCAGACCACGGGCGAACACGACGACCGCCAGGTACGGGGTGGCGCCCTCCGCGTGCGCGCCGGGGGCGAGCGTCCGGACGGACCAGTGCCCGTCGGCGCCCGTCGCCACCCGGCCGTACCCGGTGAAGCGGACGCCGTCCCGGCCCGCCGCCCTGCCGGTGACCGGGTCGTGCCGCAGTGAACCGGGCGCCCCGGCGGTCGAGCCGGTCGGGTCGGCCTGCCATATCTCGACGAGCGCGTCGGGCACCGGTGCTCCGGCGCCGTCGTACACATAGCCGTGGACGGTGATCGCCTCCGGGTGTCCGGGCGGTGCGATGTCACCACCGCCGGGGAACGGCAGGGCGTAGCCGTAGAAGGGACCGACGGTCTGGGAGGGCGTGGGGGGCAGGAGTGCGGTCATCAGTCGCGTCCTTCCTCGCACCAGGTGGCCGACGGCCCGTCGAGGACGATGTCCCAGCGGTAGCCGAGCGACCATTGAGGGCTGGACAGGTCGTGGTCGTAGGAGGCGACCAGCCGGTCGCGCGCGGACTGCTCGGTGACGGACTGCAGGATCGGGTCGTAGGGGAACAGCGGATCGCCGGGGAAGTACATCTGGGTGACCAGCCGCTGGGCGAACGCCTCACCGAACAGGGAGAAGTGGATGTGCGCGGGCCGCCAGGCGTTGACGTGGTTGCGCCAGGGGTAGGCGCCGGGCCTGACGGTGGTGAAGGAGTAGCCGCCGTCGTCGTCGGTCAGGCAGCGGCCGAAGCCGGTGAAGTTCCGGTCGAGCGGCGCCGGGTGCTGGTCGAGCTGGTGCGCGTACCGGCCGGAGGCGTTGGCCTGCCATATCTCCACCAGCTGGCCGCGGACGGGGCGGCCCCGGCGGTCGAGTACCCGTCCGGTGACGGTGATGCGTTCGCCGAGCGGTTCGCCCGGATGCTGCCTGGTGAGATCCCGGTCCAGGGCCGTCACGTCGGCGTTCCCGAAGACGGGTCCGGTCAGCTCCACCGCTTCCGGGTCCTGGAGCGGGACGGGCGGCCGCTGGGGGTGGCGGAGCGCGCTGCCGCGGTACGGGGGGAAGTCGCGCGGCGGGTGGTCGGGGGACGCGGCCGCTGCCTGGGCGTGGGACACAGCGGCGTCGATCTCCCGCTGTGTCATGTTCTCCGGGAGGGGTTTCGTCATATCTCACTCAGCTTTCATCGGCTGCACTGGCTTTCATCGGGCCTTCGCCGGTCGGTCGGGGGTCAGCGTTCGAGTACGAGGGCGAGGCCCTGGCCGACGCCGACGCACAGGGCGGCTACTCCCGTGCCCGAGCCTCTGCGGGCCAGCTGGTGGGCGACCGTCCCGACGAGACGGGCGCCGGAGGCCCCGAGCGGGTGGCCGAGGGCGAGGGCGCCGCCGAGGGGGTTGAGCACGTCCGGGTCGAACTCGGGCCATTCGGCGACACAGCCGAGCACCTGGGCGGCGAACGCCTCGTTGAGCTCCAGGACGTCGAGGTCGTCGAACCCGCGGTCCGCCTTGCCCAGGGCCCGGTTGACGGCCTCGACGGGGCCGAGCCCGAAGTAGTGCGGTGCGAGCGCGGTGACCGCGCTGGCGCTGATCCGGGCGAGGGGCTCGCGTCCGCAGTGCTTCAGCCCCTGCTCGTCGGTGAGGAGCAGGGCGGCGGCGCCGTCGTTGAGGGGCGAGGCGTTTCCGGCCGTGACTGTGCCCGTGTCGGCGCGGAACGACGGCTTGAGCCTGGCCAGGGCGGCGGCGGACGCGTCCTCGCGGACGCACTCGTCGTCGGTGACCAGGGCGGATTCGCCGGTGCGTCCCGGTACGGGGACGGGGATGATCTCGGCGTCGAACAGTCCAGCGGCTCGGGCGGCGCTCGCCTTGCGGTGCGAGGAGAGCGCGAAGGCGTCCTGCCGCTCGCGTGTGATGCCGTGCTTGTCGGCGATGAGTTCGGCCGACTCGCCGAGCGGGACGGTCCATTGCGGTTCCATCGCGGGATTGACCATCCGCCAGCCGAGGGTGGTGGAGTACATCTCGGTGTGTCCCGCCGGAAAGGCGCGGTCCGGCTTCGGCAGGACCCAGGGGGCGCGGGACATGGATTCCACGCCGCCCGCCACGGCGATGGAGGCGTCCGAGCAGGCGATGGCCCTGGCGGCCTGGATCACGGCCTCCAGGCCGCTGGCGCACAGCCGGTTCACCGTGACGCCGGGGACCGTCACCGGCCATCCGGCGAGGAGTGCGGCCATCCGGCCGACATCGCGGTTCTCCTCACCGGCGCCGTTGGCGTTCCCGAGGAACACGTCGTCGATCCGCGAGACGTCCAGGCCCGGTGTCCGTGCGGCCAGTTCCCGCAGCGTGTGGGCCGCGAGGTCGTCGGGGCGCACGGCGGCCAGGGCGCCCCCGTACCGGCCGGCCGGGGTGCGGACGGCGTCGACGACGTAGACGGTACGCGTGGTCATCGCAGCTCCTCGGGTACGTGGACCTCGGCGGCGGTGGCCGCCAGGATCCGCGCCGTGCTCACACCGGGGGCGCACTCGACCAGCGCCAGTCCGTCGGCGGTCACGTCCAGGACGCCGAGGTCGGTGATGACGCGCTGCACGCAGGCCCGGCCGGTCAGCGGGAGGTCGCATGCGGTCACGATCTTCGGGCTGCCGTCCTTGGCCGTGTGGGACATGGTCACGATGACCCTGCGCGCCCCGTGTACGAGGTCCATCGCGCCGCCGATCCCGGTGACCATCTTGCCGGGGACGGACCAGTTGGCCAGGTCTCCGCGTGCGGAGACCTGCATGGCGCCGAGCACCGCCGTGTCGATGTGGCCGCCGCGGATCACGCTGAAGGACAGCGCGGAGTCGAAGTACGAGGCTCCGGGCAGGACGGTGACCGTCTCCTTGCCCGCGTTGATCAGATCCGGGTCGACATCCTCGTCGGACGGATAAGGGCCGGTGCCCAGAATCCCGTTCTCGGAGTGCAGCACCACCTCGACACCGGCGGGCAGGTGGTCGGGGATCAGCGTCGGCAGGCCGATCCCGAGGTTGACGTACTCGCCGTCGCGCAGCTCACGGGCCGCGCGCGCGGCCATCTCCTCGCGTGTCCAGGCCATCAGGGGTGCGCCTTTCGTGTGGTGCGCTTCTCGATGCCCTTGGCGGCGGCCTGGTCCGGGGTGAGCGCGATGACGCGCTGGACGAAGACGCCGGGGACGTGCACGGCGTCCGGGTCGAGCTCGCCGGGTTCGACGAGCTTCTCGACCTCGGCGAGCGTGACGCGGCCCGCCTGGGCGGCGAGGGGGTTGAAGTTGCGGGCGGACTTGGCGAAGACGAGGTTGCCGTGCCGGTCGCCGACGGCGGCGCGCACCAGTGCGAAGTCGGTGCGGATGGCGTGTTCGAGCACGTACTCGACACCGTCGAAGACCCGCACCTCCTTGGCGGGCGAGGCCGCCGCGACGCCGCCCGCGCCGTCGTAGCGCCAGGGCAGCCCGCCGTCGGCCACCAGGGTGCCGATGCCCGCCGGAGTGTAGAAGGCGGGGATCCCGGCGCCTCCGGCCCGCAGGCGCTCGGCGAGAGTGCCCTGGGGGATCAGCTCCAACTCCAGTTCACCGGCCAGGTACTGGCGGGCGAACTCCTTGTTCGCGCCGACGTACGAGCCGGTGACGCGGGCGATCCGGCCGTCCGCCAGCAGCACGGCGAGGCCCTCGCCGTTCGCGCCGCAGTTGTTGGACACGACACGCAACCCGCTCGTCCCCTGCTCGGCCAGCGCCTGGATGAGGACCTTCGGCACTCCGCTGAGCCCGAAGCCGCCCACCGCGACGGAGGCGCCGTCGGGTATGTCCGCCACCGCCTGTGCGGCGGTGGCCACGACCTTGTCCATGGTGTCCCCTCAGGCGTAGTGGCGGTAGACCGCCTGCGCCACGCAGGCCGGTTTGTCGCTGCCCTCGACCTCGACGGTGAACGTGAGCGGCATCTGCACGCCGTTGCCCTTGATCTTCTCCACGGCGCCGACGGCGCCGTGCAGGCGGATCTTCGCGCCGACCCGGACGGGGCTGGGGAAACGGACCTTGTCCAGGCCGTAGTTGACGCTCATGGAGACGCCGGTGATGTCCAGGAGCTCGCCGAACATCGGAATGATGAGGGAGAGGGTGAGGTAGCCGTGCGCGATGGGGCCGCCGAAGGGGCCGGTCCTGGCCTTCTCGGGGTCGGTGTGGATCCACTGGTGGTCGTCGGTGGCGTCGGCGAAGGTGTTCACCCGTTCCTGGGTGATCTCCCGCCAGGCGGTGTGGCCGAGGTCGGCTCCGCTGAGGGACGTGAGGGCGTCGAGGCCGTCGGCGGTGGCAGGCATGGTGATGTGGTCCTTTCGGTGGCAGAGGGTGCTAACGGGCTAACGGGCTTACGTGCGGGGCGGGTTGGCGGGGCCGCCGCCCGCGTAGCGGTCGCGTACGGCGGGTTTGACGATCTTTCCGGAGGCCGTGCGAGGCAGGGCGTCCGCGAAGACCACGGACTTGGGGATCTTGTACTTGGCGAGCTGGCCTCGGAGATGGCCGAGGAGTTCACGCCCGTCAGCGCGCGCGCCGGGCCGGAGGACGACGACGGCACGGCCGACCTCGCCCCAGACCGGGTCCGGCACACCGATGACGGCGCACTCGTCGACGGCGGGGTGGCCGAGCAGCACATCCTCCACCTCGGCCGGATAGACGTTCTCGCCGCCCGAGACGAACATGTCCTTCACACGGTCGACGATGTAGGCGTAGCCGTCGGAGTCGAGCAGGGCGACGTCCCCCGTACGCAGCCAGCCGCCGTCGGCGAAGGCGGCCTCGGTGTCCTCGGGCCGGTCCCAGTAGCCGGTCATGAGGTGGGGGCCGTCGACGAGGATCTCGCCGCGCTCTCCGGGGCCGGCGTCGCGGCCGTCGGGCCGTACGACGCGGGTGTCGGTGAAGAAGTGCGGCACCCCGGCGGACCCGGCCTTGGCCGACGCCTCCTCCCTGCTCAGGAAGAGGACGCCGGGGGATGCCTCGGTCATGCCGTAACCCTGGCTGAACGCCAGGCCGCGGTCCAGGTACGCGGCGATGGTGCGGGCCGGGACCGGAGCGCCGCCGCAGTTGAGGGTGCGCAGGCTGGACAGGTCCGTGGTGGCCCAGCGGGGCAGGGCGGCCATCGCGTCGTACATCGTGGGCACGCCGAACATATAGGTGACGCGCCGCCGTTCGACGGTGTCCAGGACCCGCTCGGCGTCGAAGGCTCCGAGCAGCACCACCTGACCGCCCTTCAGGAGGGTCGGCAGGCAAGTCATGTTGAGACCGGCGGTGTGGAACAGCGGCGCCACGACGAGGGTCACCTCGTCTGTGGCGAGGTCGGTGTCGACGAGGACGTTGACGCTGTTCCAGACGATGCTGGCGTGGGAGAGTACGGCGCCCTTGGCGCGGCCCGTGGTCCCGGAGGTGTACATGATCATGCAGGGGTCTTCGGGGGCCACGGCCTCGTCCAGCGGCGCGGTCCCGCTGCAGGCGAGCAGCTCGTCGTAGCCGAGGGCGCCGTCACCGGGCCCGGCGAGCGCGATCCGGTGCCGCACCACCCCGGCCTCGTCGGCGGCGATCCGGGCGGCCTCGGCCTGTTCCGGCGCGTGGACCAGCAGGCCGCTGCCGGAATCGGCCAGGTGGTACGCCAGTTCCGGGGGCGCGAGCCGGGTGTTGAGCGGGACGAAGACCGCCCCGAGCGCACCGGCGGCGAACAGCGTCTCCAGGAACGCCGGATGGTTGGGGCCCAGGTACGCGATCCGGTCGCCGCGCCGCGCGCCGAGCGCGCGCAGGGCGTGGGCGAGGCGCAGGACGCGCTGGTGCAGCTCGCGGTAGGTCCAGACGCGGTCCTCGTGGACGAGGGCGGTACGGTCGGGCGTCCTGCGGGCCCGGCGCGCGGGCCAGGAGCCGATGCCTTGGTTGAACACGACGGCTCCTTCAGTCAGTGCGCAGGCCGAGCAGCCGGGCGGCGTTCTCCTTGAGGATCTTCGGCCGGACCTCGGGCTTGATGTCGAGCTCGGCGAAGTCGGCGAGCCACCGGTCGGGCGTGATGACCGGGTAGTCGGAGCCGAACAGGACCTTGTCCTTGAGCAGGGTGTTGGCGTACCGCACGAGCTGCGGCGGGAAGTACTTCGGCGACCAGCCGGACAGGTCGATGTACACGTGAGGCTTGTGGGTGGCCACCGCCAGGGCCTCGTCCTGCCAGGGGAACGACGGATGGGCGAGGACGATCCGCAACTCCGGGAAGTCCACGGCGACATCGTCGACCAGCATGGGGTTCGAGTACCGCAGCCGGATGCCGCCGCCGCCCGGTACGCCCGCGCCGATGCCGGTCTGGCCGGTGTGGAACAGCGCGGGCACGCCGAGCTCCTCGATGGCCTCGTACAGCGGGTAGGCGAGGGGGTCGTTCGGGGAGAAGGCCTGGATGCTGGGGTGGAACTTGAACCCGCGCACCCCGTACTCCTCCACCAGGCGGCGGGCCTCCCGCACGCCCGCGCGGCCCTTGTGCGGGTCGACGCTGGCGAACGGGATCAGCACGTCGGCGTGGGCGGCGCAGCTCTCCGCGATCTCCTCGTTGGAGATCCGCGGGTGGCCGGTGGCGTGTTCCGCGTCGACGGTGAACACCACCGCCGCCATGGCGCGCTCCCGGTAGTGGTCGGCCATCTCCTCGATGGTCGGCTGCCGGTGGCCGTGGGCCTTGAAGTACGTCTCGGAGGCCCCGAACAGCTCGGGGCTCAGCGCGCCGTGGCCGTCCTTGGACACCTCGGCGTGCGTGTGCGTGTCGATGGCGGTCAACCGGTCGAGGTCGAGCGCGAGTTCGTAGACCCGGTCGCTCATCTCACGCCTCCGGGGCCTGGGGCGCGGGGATGCCGTAGGTCTCGGGCTCGGCGCCGACGCCGCCGGGCCACTGGGCGGCGATCGCCTCGGAGCTCCAGCCGCCGTCGGCGAAGGCGACCGCCTTCTCCTTGGGGTGCGCCCACAGGGCCAGCCGGTCGCCGCCGACGCCGATGGCCTGTCCGGTCACGTCCTCGGACGCGTCGGAGGCCAGGAAGGCGATGAGTCCGGCGACGTCCTCGACGGTGCCGAGACCCTCGTCCTTGCGCAGCCAGTCCGGCAGCGGGGCGCCGGTGCGCTCGGACTCCTCGATGGCCGGGGCGAAGGCCGGAACGGTCTTGGTCATCTCGGTGGCGGCGACCGGGACGACGGCGTTGACGGTGATGCCCGCGCGGCCCAGTTCCATGGCCCAGGTGCGGGCCATGGCGACGATTCCGGCCTTGGCGGCGGCGTAGTTGGTCTGGCCGAAGTTGCCGCGCTGCCCGGCGGGCGAAGAGATGAGGACGAGCCGGCCGCCGGCGCCCTGTTCCCGCATGCGGATCGCGGCCGCCCGGGCGCAGGTGAAGGTGCCGCGCAGGTGGACGCGGACGACGTCGTCGAAGTCGTCGTCGGTCATCTTCCACAGCACGCGGTCGCGCAGGACGCCCGCGTTGGTGACGAGCACGTCCAGCCGCCCGAACTCCCGCACGGCCGTGTCGACCAGGTGCTGGGCCGCCGCGCTGTCGCCGACGGCCGCGACGGCCCCGGTCGCCGTGCCCCCCGCGGACCGGATGGCGGCGACGGCCGCGTCGACCGTGTCCTGGTCGACGTCGTTGACGACGACGGCGGCGCCGGCGGCGGCGAGGGCGCGGGCGTATCCGAGGCCGAGGCCGCGTCCGCTGCCGGTGACGACGGCGACTTTCCCGTGCAGGTCCATGGAGGGTGCCTCTCGTGAGTGAGGGGTGGGTGGGGTGGGGTGGGGTGGAGGGGATGCCGAGAGCATCGGCACACGGCCGAGATCGACAGGAATCCTGATGAATGACAGTCTCGACGATCAACAGGATTCCTGTCAATGACCTAGGGTGTACCTGCCATCCACCTGCCATCCACCCGCCATCCATCCGGCGTCACCACAGGAGGACGAACGTGAGCACCTCGCTGCTCTACCTGGTCAAGCGGACCGAACTGGCGGTGCGCGCCCGCCTGGAGGAGCTCGTCAAGCCCGCGGGCATCACCGCCCTGCAGTACACCGCGCTCACCGTCCTGGAGCGGCACGACGGGATCTCCGCCGCCCAGCTGGCCCGCGACTCCTTCGTCACCGCCCAGACCATGGCGGACATGGTCCGCGCGCTGGAGAGCCGTGGCCTGATCCGCCGCGAGCCGAACCCGGACAACCGCCGGGAGCGCCTCATTCTGCTGGCTGACGCGGGGCGGCGACTGCTCGACGCGTACGCCGAACCGGCCCGCGGGCTTGAGGAACGCATGGTCGCCGACCTGGACCCGGCGGAAGTCGAGGCGTTCCGGCGGGCCTTGCAGCACACCTGGCGCGCCCTGTCCTGAGCGCGGGGACCTGACTGACGGCCACGCCCACCGGGCGCGGCCCTCAGCCGCCCGCGCCCGCCGGTGTCCACCCGCGCCTCGGCACCGAGTCGAGCAGCAGCCGGGTGTACGGGTGTTCCGGCGCGTCGAGCACCCGCTCCACGGGGCCGTACTCCAGCACCGTGCCCGACCTGAGGACCAGCACCTCGTCCGCGATGTGCCGTACGACCGCCAGGTCGTGGGTCACGAACACATAGCCGATCCCCGCCGCCGCGCGGATCTCGCGCAGCAGGTCGAGGATCTGCGCCTGGATCGACACGTCGAGCGCGGCCACCGCCTCATCCAGGACCAGCACCCGAGGCTCCACCGCGATCGCCCGCGCGATCGCCACGCGCTGGCGCTGCCCGCCGGACAGCCCGCGCGGCAGGGCCGCCGCCTCGCGGGCGCCGAGGCCCACCTGGTCGAGGAGTTCGGCGACCCGGACCCGGCGCGCGGACCCGTCGAGGCCGGTGTGCAGGCGCAGTACCTCGTCCAGACAGCCGCTCACCGTCACCCGCGGATCGAGGGACAGATAGGGGTCCTGGAAGACCATCTGAATCTCCCGTGCCCGTGCGAGCCGTTCGGCCCGGCCGCGGGCGCGGGCCGAGCGGTCCCGGCCGTCCAGGCGGACCGTGCCGCCGTCCGCGCGCTCCAGGCCCACGAGCATCCGGACCGTCGTCGTCTTGCCGCTGCCGGACTCTCCCACGAGCGCGAGCGAGCCGCCCGGCGGCAGCGCGAACGACACCCCGTCGACGGCCGTGTGATCCCCGTACCGCTTGCGCAGCCCCTCGACCACCAGTCCTTCGCTCGCAGTGTTCACAGCATTCACGGCGTTCCTAGCATTCACGGCGTTCCCGGCATTCACAGCGTTCGCGGCCTTCACAGCGTGATTCCTTCCTCGGCGCGGAGGCAGGCCGCCAGCCCGTCGCCGCACGGCGCCAGTTCGGGCCGCTCCCGCGCGCAGCGCGGCACCGCGTGGGCGCAGCGCGCGGCGAAGGCGCAGCCGGGCGGGGCCTCGGCCAGCGAGACGGGCAGGCCCGGAATCGGCCGGGGCGCGGGCGCGCCCGCCTCGATGCGCGGGGTGCAGGCCAGCAGTCCCGCCGTGTACGGGTGACGGGGGTTGTCGAAGAGCGCGTCCGTGGACCGGGTCTCGACGATCCGGCCCGCGTACATCACGTACACCCGGTCGCAGATCGCCGAGGCCAGCTCCAGGTCGTGGGTGACGAACAGCATGCCGGTGCCCCGCTCGGCCCGCAGCCGGGCCAGGATCGCGATGACCTCGGCCTGGGTGGTGACGTCGAGGGCGGTGGTCGGCTCGTCGGCGACGAGCAGGGCCGGTTCGGCGGCGAGGGCGGCGGCGATGACCACTCGCTGGAGCATGCCGCCGGAGAGCTGGTGCGGGTGGCGGCGCAGCGTCCCGCGCGGGTCGCGGACGCCGACGGCGTCGAGGAGTTCCCCGGCGCGGGCGGTGGCCCGGTCGGCGGGCGCGCCCGCGGCGCGCAGCCCCTCGGTGAGGAAGTCGCCGACGCGGCGCAGCGGGTTGACACAGGCGCGCGGGTCCTGGAAGACCATGGCCACCTCGCGGGCCCGCAGCGCGGCCAGTTCCCTCGGCGGCAGGGTCAGGACGTCCCGGCCCGAGACCCGGACCTGCCCGCTGGCGCGGGCGCCCCGTGGCAGCAGTCCGAGGACGCTGCGGCAGGCGACCGACTTGCCGGAGCCGGACTCGCCGACCAGGCCGACGGTCTCGCCGGGCCGTACGGTCAGGCTCACCCCGTCCAGGACGGGCCGGGCGGCCTGCCCGTCGGGGAGCCGTACGCCGAGCCCGTCGATCTCCAGGACGGGCGCGGTCGACGCCGTAGTCGACGCCGTGGTCGTTCTCGTGGTCATGGCGTTCACTTCTCCCGCCGCGCGATCCGGTCGGCGAGCCCCTCGCCGACGATGCCGAACGCCACCACCGCGAGCACGATGCACACGGAGGGCGCGAGCGCGGGCAGCATCGCGCCCTGCAGGACGGCCCCCTGCCCCTCGTTGATCATGGCGCCCCAGTCGGCGGTCGGCGGCTGCACGCCGAAGCCGAGATAGGACAGCGCCGCCAGGTCCATCAGCGCGTACCCGAAGTTCACCGCGGACTGGGCGAGCACGGTCGGCGCGATGTTCGGCAGCAGATGGCGCACGCAGACCGTCCAGCCGGACCAGCCCTGCACCCGGTACGCCTCGATGTACGGCCGCGCCTTCTCCTGCCGGGCGATCCCGCGCACCAGTCGGCCCGCGTACGGGGTGTACGCCACGGCCATGGCGATCACCGGCGCGGTCACACCCGGACCGACGACCGACACCAGCAGGATCGCGAGCAGCAGGCCCGGAATCGCGAAGACGAGGTCCATCGAGCGGGACAGGACCGCGTCCGCCCAACCGCCCCGCCAGGCGGCCACCACTCCGAGGAGGGTGCCGAGCAGGGTGGAGGCGGCGACCACGAGCAGCGGCCCGATCAGCCCGGTGCGGGCGCCGTGGAGCAGCCGGGACAGGATGTCGCGCCCCGACTGGTCGGTGCCGAGAAGGTGGTCGCCGGTGGTGCCGACGAGGCTCGCCGACAGGTCCACCGCCTCGGGGTCGTACGGGGCGAGCAGGGGCGCGAACACCGCGACCAGGACGAGCACGGCGAGCACCGTGACCGAGGCGGCGAACAGCGGCCCCTGGCTGAGCAGGCGCAGCCCGCGCAGCCCCGGCCTGCGGTACGCCGTCGTGCTGAGGGCAGTGGTCATGAGGGGTCCTCCCCTGGGGAGAGACGGGGGTCGATGACCGGGGCGAGCAGGTCGACCGCGAGGTTGACGAGGACGAAGGCCGCTACGCTGAGCAGGATGATCGCCTGGACCACGGCGAAGTCCTGGGCGGTGACCGACTGCACGAGCAGCGAGCCGAGCCCCGGCACGTCGAAGGCGGTCTCCACGATCGCGGTGTTGACGAGCAGGCCCGCGAGCAGGAGTCCGCCGACGGTGACGACCGGGCCCAGGGCGTTGCGCAGTACATGCCGGCGGACCACTGCCGACGCGGCCACGCCGCGGGCGCGCGCCGTCTCGACGTGCTCGCGGCCGAGTTCGTCGCGCATCGCGGAGCGGGTGACGCGGGCGAGCAGACCCGCGAAGGTCAGGGCGAGCGCGAGGGACGGCAGGGTCAGCTGGTGCAGCCGGGCGCCCAGGCCCTCCGCGGCGCCGCCGCCGGGCCCTGGGAACCAGCCGAACCGCACCGAGAACAGCGACACGAGAGCGATCGCGGTGACGAAGGGCGGGGTGGCGGTGGCCACGCCGGTGCCGATGAGCACGGCCCGGTCGAGCGGTCCGGGACGCAGCGCGGCGACGATGCCGGCGCTGACGCCGAGGACGGCGACGAGCAGCGCGGCGTAACCGATGAGGAGCGAGGTGCCGGGGAGCCGGGAGCCGAGGAGCGCGGTGACGTCCTGGTGGTACTGGGCGGAGCGGCCGAGGTCACCGCTCAGGACGTCGCCGAGCCACTTGGCGTACTGCACGGCGAGCGGGTCGTCGAGGTGGTGCTCGGCGCGCAGCGCGGCCACGGTCTCGGGGGTCGCGGGGCGGCCGTGCAGCAGGAAGGTCACCGGGTCGCCGGGGGCGAGGTGGAGGGCGCCGAAGACCGCGACGGAGGTCACCAGCAGCACCGTCACCAGTCCCAGGAGCCGTCCGGCGAGGAAGCGGGTCATTTCTGCGCGGCCCCGATCGTCGCGGCCCACGGGTAGTAGAGCTGGGCGATGCCGGTCGGCGCGCCGGTGATCCGCTTGCCGAGGAAGACCGAGTAGGGCGCCTCGTACACGGGGATGACGGGCAGTTCGTCGAGCGCGATCCGCTGGAGCTTCGCGGTGAGGTCGGCGCGCTTGGCCGCGTCGGGCTCGGCGTTGGCCCGGTCGAAGGCCGCGTCGAACTCGGCGTGGGACCAGTCGCCGTAGTTCCCGAAGTCCCCGGTGCGCAGATATTGGTAGAACTCCAGCGGGTCGGGGGTGTTGTCGTAGCCGTTGGTGATGACCAGGTCCAGGCCCTTGCGCGCGGCGGGGTCGACGAAGATGCCGCTGTACGCGTCCGGGGAGACGGGCTTCAGTCTGACGTCGAGGCCGATCCGGCGGCCCGCGGACTGCACCGCGTTGGCGACGACGCTGATCTCCGGGGAGAGCGAGCTGGTCGCGAGGGTGACGGTGCGCCCGGCGGCCCCGGCTTGCTCGACGAGTTTCTCAGCCTCGTCGACGTCGTAGGCGGGCTGCGGCAGCGTGTCGTACAGGGCTTCGGTCTTCTCGGGGGCGAGGGCCCAGGCGCCGCGGGCGGCGGGGGCCTTGGCGGGCACGCCGACCCCGCCGGCCGCGGCCTTGACGATGTTCTTCCGGTCGAGGGCCAGGGAGAGCGCCTCGCGGACCCGGAGGTCGCCGAGCGGGCCGTCGAAGTCGAGGACGGCGAGGTTCGCCGCGGCGGTGTTGGGGCCGAAGAGGACCGTGCCCTTGCCGCTGCCGCGGAGCTGGGCGAGGGCGGAGGGCGGCACCAGATAGCCGCCGTCGGCGGTGCCGGAGAGGAAGGCGTTGGAGCGGGCGGCCGGGTCCTCGATGAACGTGAACTTCACGGACCGTGACTTCGCCTCGAGTTCCTTGTCCCAGTAGGCGGTGTGCTTCTTCAGCGTGATGCTGTCGCCCTGGGTCCAGGTGTCCAGGGCGAACGGGCCGGTGCAGTTCAGCTCGCCCTTGGGGGTGCCGTAGTCCTTTCCGGCCGCGGCGAGCGAGGCGGCGCTGACGACGGTGCCGGGCGAGGCGGCCAGCAGCTCGTGGAAGAGGACGTCGGCCTCGCGGAGGCGGATCGTCACCTCCAGCGGCCCGGTCTTGTCGATGGAGTCGACGTTCTTGAAGGCGGAGCCCCAGGGGGAGCCGGTGGCCGGGTCCATCTGCCGCCTGAGGGAGGCGACCACGTCGTCCGCGGTCATCGTGGAGCCGTCGTGGAACGTGACGCCCGGCCGCAGGGTGTAGACGAGGGTGCGCGGGTCGGGCTGGGCCCACTTCTCCGCGAGGCCGGGCTCGATCCTCATGTCGGGGGTGACCCGCAGCAGCTGCTCGCAGACGTTGGCGAGGACGGTGTTGGGCGGGTAGTCGTACGCGAGGGCGTAGTCGAGGGTGTACGGCTCGGCGTACAGCGACCAGGTGAAGGAGTCCAGGGCCCCCTGGGCGGGCGGCGAGGTCGGGGTGACCTCGTAGTCGGCGCCGCCGGTGGCGCCGTCCTGGGGCTGGGCGGCCCCGGAGCAGGCGACGAGGGAGACAGCGAGCGTGGCCGTACCGGCGAATATGGCGAATCTGGGCATCAGCATGCAGACCCACCCCTTTACGGGTGTTGTGACGGGTGCTGGGGGATGGAGCGAGTATGGGTGCGGGAACGTTCCCGCACAAGGCTTCGGGATACTTTGCGGGAACGGTTTTGCAGAGGTGGGGAGGGTGACAGCATCGTTCCCATGACCGAAGCTTCAGAGCACAGCCCTTCAGCGCACGGCGCGACCGCGGAAGACGCGCCGCCTCCCGCACGACGGGGACGGCCCGCCCCGCCCGCCCCGCGGGTCCGCCTCGTCGACGTGGCCCGCGAGGCGGGCCTGTCCAAGACCACCGTGTCGGCCGCGCTCAACGGCACCGGCAGGCTCTCCCCGGCCGTACGGGAGCGGGCCCGCGAGACCGCGCGCCGCATGGGCTACCGGCCCAACGCCACCGCACGCCAACTGCGCGCGGGACGGGCCCGGCTGATCGGGTACGTGGTCGGCGAGCTGGCCGACGCCCCCTGGAGGTTCCTGGAGTCGCCGTACTTCGCCCGGCTCACCGGGGCCACCGCCGCCACCGCGCTCGAACGCGGCTACGCGCTGGTGCTGCTGCCCGCGGGCTCCCTGCACAGCGAGTGGGCCGCGCTGCCCCTCGACGCGGTGGTCGTCGCCGACCCCGTCGCCGACGACCGGATCGTCGAAGACCTGCTCGCGGCCCGCATCCCGGTCTTCAGCGACCGGACCGTGGCGGGCAGACCGGGGGCGCACTGGGTGGACGTCGACGCGGCCGCCGCCGTCCACCTGGCCCTGGACCACTTCCTGGCCCAGGGCGCACGGCGGCCCGCGCTGGTCGTTCCCGACAGCACCACCCGCTTCCACCGTGACGTGTTCGCCGCGCACCACGACTGGTGCGCCGCGCACGGGCTGCCCGAGCGGGCCGTACGGGCCGCCGAACCCGGCAACGGCCCGGCGATCCACGCCGTCGAGACCGCCCTGGCGGCCGGTCCTGAGCGCCCCGACGCCCTGCTGGTGGTCGCCGAGGCCAGCCCGCCGCTCGTCCTGGACGCGGCCCGCCGCCACGGCTACGACGTCCCCGGCGACCTGCTCGTCGCCTGTGTCAGCGAGGACGAGACCGCCGTGCACACCGATCCGCCGGTGACGACGCTGAGCCTGCGCCCGGACGCGGTCGCGGAAGCCGGGATCGAACTGCTGGTGGCCGTGCTGGAGCACGGCCGGCAGGAGACCGGCGGTGCGCTGGTGCCGGTCCGGCTCGACGTCCGCGCCTCCTCCCGGCGGTCGTCCCGGCGGTCTTCGTAGGACACGCTCACCTCTCGTGGACGAGCGCGCCGCCCACATAGGTGCGCTCCACCCGAGCCGCGGCGATCTCCTCCGGCGGCGCGGCCAGGATGTCCCGGTCGAGCACCACCAGATCGGCCAGCTGGCCGGGGCGCAGACTGCCGGCGTCGTCGCAGCCGTTCACATGCGCGGCACCGGCGGTGTAGGCGGCCAGGGCGGTCAGCGCGTCGATGCGCTGCTCGGGCAGGAAGACCCGCTCGTCGTCCCCGGCCTCCGGATCACGGCGGTTCACCGCGACGTGGATCCCCGCGAGCGGGTCGGGGCTGGAGACGGGCCAGTCGCTGCCCGCCGCCAGCGTGGCCCCGGCCCGCAGCAGACCGCCGAACGGGTACTGCCAGCGGGCGCGTTCGGGGCCCAGGAACGGGATGGTCAGCTCGTCCATCTGCGGCTCGTGCGCCGCCCACAGCGGCTGGATGTTCGCGATGGCCCCGAGCGCCGCGAACCGGGGCAGGTCATCGGGGTGCACCACCTGGAGATGGGCCAGGTGGTGGCGGTTGCCGCGCCGCCCGTTGGCGGCCACGGCGGCCTCGACCGCGTCCAGCGCCTCCCGTACGGCCCGGTCGCCGAGCGCGTGGAAATGCACCTGGAAGTCCAGCGCGTCCAGCTCGGCGACGTAACCGCGCAGCGCCCGGGGATCGACGAAGCTGAGCCCGGTATTGCCCGTGGCGCAGCCGCACGCGTCCAGATACGGGGCGGTCAGCGCGGCCGTGAAGTTCTCCGCGATCCCGTCCTGCATGATCTTCACCGACCCGGCCCGGAACCGCCCGCGCGTCAACTCCTCGCGGCGAGCGACGAGTCCGGGGATCTGCTCGCCGCCCCGGTCACGGTCCCACCACAGCGCTCCGGTCACCCGCGCGGTCAGCGAACCGTCCCGCGCCGCCGTCAGATAGGCGTCCGAGGGGTCGGGCATGCCGTTGAACGCGCCGAGCAGCGCGTCCTGCCAGCCCGTGACGCCCAGCGAGTGCAGCAGCCGCTGCGCCCGCAGCAGGCCCGCGAGCCGGTCCTCCGGCGTACTCGGCGGCACGAGACGGGAGATCAGCCCCGTCGCGCCCTCCTGGAGCATCCCGCTCGGAGCGCCGTCCGCCTCCCGCTCGATCCGCCCGTCGCCGGGGTCCGCGGTGCCCGCGGTGACCCCGGCGAGCTCCAGGGCCCGTGTGTTGGCCCAGGCGCCGTGGTGGTCCCGGTTCGACAGCAGCACCGGGCGGTCCGGCACGACCGAGTCGAGCAGCTGTCGGGTCGGCAGACCCCCGGCGAAGCACTCCATCGACCAGCCGCCCCCGGTGATCCACTCCCGGTCCGGGTGCGCGTCGGCGTAGGCGCGGACCCGCCGCAGGCAGTCCTCGACGTCGACCGCCTCGGAAAGGTCGCACTCCGCCAACTCGACGCCGCCGCCCACCGCGTGGATATGCGCGTCCTGGAAGCCGGGCAGCAGCATCCGGCCCGCCAGGTCCACGACCTCGGTGCCGGGGCCGATCAGCTCCCGCACCTCGTCGTGGCCGACGGCCGTGATCCGCCCGCCGGTGACCGCGAGCGAACTCGCCCGCGTCCGGGCCGGATCCATCGTGAGGACCGGGCCTCGGGTGAAGACCAGATCGGCGTGGGGCATGCGGCGGCTCCCTTGCGTACGGACGCGCCGGTGGGGCGCTGAGCGGGTGACGGGCGCCATCGAAGCCGCCCGCGCGTTTACACGTCAATGGTGTTGACGTAAGGTCCCGGCCATGTCAGCCACGCCGGAACGTGTCGTACCCGAAGGCCGCCGACGCCGCCGCCGACCGACCAAGCAGGGCGCCGTACTCTCCGAACGGCTCATCGTCGACACCGCGCTGCGCCTGGTCGCGGAACACGGCGCCGACGCCCTCTCGGTCAGGAGACTGGGCGCCGCGCTCGGCGCCGACCCCAGCGCTCTCTACCGCTACTTCCGCAACACCGACGCCCTGCTCCTCGCGCTCGCCGACGAGCTGATCGGCCGCGCCCAGGAGGGCTGGGCGGCCACCGGGGACTGGCGGGCGGACCTGCGCTCGATGGGCCTGCGCATCCACTCCTCGTACCTAGCCCAGCCGCAGGCGGCCCTGCTCGCCGCCCACCGCACCACCGGGCGTCCGCACGAGACCCGAGCCGTCGAGACGATCCTCGGGATCCTCCGCGACGGCGGCTTCCCCGACGCCCTCGCCGTGCGGATCTACCACGCCTTCGTCGACCAGGCGCTCGCCTTCGCCGCCCAGGACGCCGCGGCGGCGGCCCTGCCGCGCGCGGCGGCGTCGTCCGACGCCGAGGTCTGGCACGCGGTCTACGGGCGGCTCCCCGCGGACACCCACCCGAACATCGCGGCCACGTACGGGCTCCTCGCCGCCGACATGCGCGACAGCGGCTACCCCTTCGCCCTGGAACTGATGCTCACGGCGGTCGCGGCCCTGCATCCGGCGGCCGGACGGTAGGACCTCGGACCTCCGGCCTCGGCCTTCGAGGCTTATGTCAACACCATTGACCTTGCTGTCCGGGGCCGGTTCTGATGGGCGGCACCTCGGAGAAGCCCCGCGCCCGGACTTCTCCGCCACCTGAAGGAAGCCCCATGGACCCTCTGGACCCCCTGCTCTCGCTCCGGGACGCCGATCCGTCCCCGTTCTGGCTCGACGATCCGAGCCGCCCCCCGGCCACCCCCGCCCTGGTCGGCGCCACCGCCTGCGACCTGCTGGTCGTCGGCGGCGGCTACACGGGCCTGTGGACCGCCCTCGTCGCCAAGGAACGCGACCCCTCCGCCGACGTCGTCCTGGTCGAGGCCGACGAGTCCGGCGCCGCCGCCTCCGGCCGCAACGGCGGCTTCTGCGAGTCCAGCCTCACCCACGGGCTCGCGAACGGCCTCGCCCGCTGGCCCGACGAGATCGGCGCCCTGGAACGCCTCGGCCGCGAGAACCTCCAGGCCATCGAGGACACCCTGGCGCGCCACTCCATCGACTGCGACTGGGAGCGCACCGGCTCCCTCGTCGTCGCCACCGAGCCCCACCAGGTCGACTGGCTCGCCGACGAGGCCGAAACGGCCGCCCGGTACGGCGCCGACACCACGTTCCTCGACGCCGACGCCGTCCGCGCCGAGATCGACTCCCCGGCCTTCCTCGGCGCGGTCTGGAACAAGAGCGACATCGCCATGGTCAACCCGGCGCGGCTCGCCTGGGGCCTCAAGCGCGCCTGCCTCGACCTCGGCGTCCGCGTCCACGAGCACACCCCGGCCCTCTCCCTGGACGAGCACGGCCCGGCCGTCCGCGTCCGCACTCCCTACGGGCGGATCACCGCCCGCCGCGTCGCCCTCGCCACCAACGCGTACCCGTCCCTGATCCGCCGTCACCGCCGCTACACCGTGCCCGTGTACGACTACGCGCTCATGACCGAGCCGCTCAGCGAGCGGCAGCTCGCCTCGGTCGGCTGGCGCAACCGGCAGGGCTGGGCCGACCCCGCCCACCACTTCCACTATGTGCGGATCTCCGCCGACCACCGCATCCTGTGGGGCGGATACGACGTCGTGTACCACTACGGCGGCCGCGTCCGCGCCGAGCACGACCGACGCCCCGAGACGTATGCCACGCTCGCGCGCCGGTTCTTCGACGTCTTCCCGCAGCTGGCGGGCATCCGCTTCAGCCATGCGTGGGGCGGCGCCATCGACACCAGCACCCGCTTCTGCGTGTTCTTCGACACCTCCCACCGCGGCAAGGTCGCTTACGCCGCGGGCTTCACCGGGCTCGGCGTGGGCGCCACGCGTTTCGGGGCCGAGGTGATGCTCGACCTGCTGGCGGGCGACCGTACCGAGCGCACCGCCCTCGACCTGGTACGGCGTAAGCCGCTGCCCTTCCCGCCCGAGCCCGTGCGGTCCCTCGGCATCGGCATCACCCAGCGCTCCCTCGCCCGCGCCGACCGCGACGAGGGCCGCCGCGACCTGTGGCTGCGGTCCCTCGACCGCCTCGGCCTCGGCTTCGGCAGCTGAACTCCGGGCTCCTGGGATCTCGGAGCACCGCCCCGCCGCCCTAGGCCAGGTCCGAGCTCCGGCGCCCACCGCGTGTGCATCCGGCCGAACGCTTGAAGTTCTCCCCTCCCTTCGCGAGCTCAGGAAGGGGATTCCCGTCTACCTCGCGGCGACGGGCTTGACGGTTTCACCCGCCCTGCGACCGCGCCTTCCGGCGGCCGGGACCTCCACGATGATGTGGCCGATCCGGTACAGGTGCAGGATGTTCCGGGCCGCGTTCCAGTCGGCGTTGCACTGGAAGCCGCAGGCTGAGCATCGCTGGGAGGTGTACGGGGCGGGGACCTTGACGAGCTGGCCGCCATAACGGGCGGTCTTGTACGTCAGCGTCGTCACGGTCCTTCCCCACGCCTCCTGGACGATGGAGCGGCTCGTTCCGGCCTTCGCCTTGGCCCCGTTACGCAGGTAGTCGAGTGCTCGTCGCGTGGCTTTTGCTCGGACCGCTTGAAAGCCATACCCGGAGTCTCTGGGCCTCTGGACCTTACGACAGCCCGTCCAACCCACGATCAAGGTAGGACCAGCTTGAGTGATCAAAGTGAGGTGGGGTTAGCATATGAGCGCCGCCTAGCTCGAAAGATAAATCCTGTGACTGTCAAAGACGACTCGTTCACCAACTGGAAGAACCGCGAGGAGATCGCGGAGTCGATGATCCCGATCATCGGGAAGCTGCACCGGGAGCGGGACGTCACCGTCCTGCTTCACAGCCGCTCCTTGGTGAACAAGTCGGTGGTCAGCATCCTCAAGACGCACCGGTTCGCCCGGCAGATCGCGGGCGAGGAGCTCTCGGTCACCGAGACGCTGCCGTTCCTCCAGGCCCTCACCACGCTCGACCTCGGCCCGTCCCAGATCGACCTCGGCATGCTCGCCGCGACGTACAAGGCCGACGACCGCGGCCTGTCGGTGGCGGAGTTCACCGCCGAGGCAGTCGCGGGCGCCACGGGCCCCAACAAGATCGAGCGTGGCGAGGGGCGCGACGTCGTCCTCTACGGCTTCGGCCGCATCGGCCGCCTCGTCGCCCGGCTGCTGATCGAGAAGGCCGGGTCCGGCAACGGCCTGCGGCTGCGCGCGATCGTCGTCCGTCCGGGTGGCGGGCGGGCCGCCGACGATCTCGTCAAGCGCGCCTCGCTGCTGCGCCGCGACTCCATCCACGGCCAGTTCCAGGGCACCATCACCGTTGACGAGGCGAACAGCACCATCGTCGCCAACGGCAACGAGATCAAGGTGATCTACGCGAACGACCCGTCGGAGATCGATTACACGGCGTACGGCGTCAAGGACGCCATCCTCATCGACAACACCGGCAAGTGGCGCGACCGCGAGGGCCTGTCCACGCACCTGCGTCCGGGCATCGACAAGGTCGTCCTGACCGCGCCCGGCAAGGGCGACGTCCCCAACATCGTGCACGGCGTCAACCACGACACGATCAAGCCGGACGAGCGGATCCTGTCCTGCGCCTCCTGCACCACCAACGCGATCGTCCCGCCGCTGAAGGCCATGGCCGACGAGTACGGCGTGCTGCGCGGCCACGTGGAGACCGTCCACTCGTTCACCAACGACCAGAACCTGCTGGACAACTACCACAAGGCCGACCGCCGCGGCCGCTCCGCGCCGCTCAACATGGTCATCACCGAGACCGGCGCCGCGTCCGCCGTCGCCAAGGCGCTGCCGGACCTCAAGGCGCCGATCACCGGCAGCTCGATCCGGGTTCCGGTGCCGGACGTGTCGATCGCGATCCTCAGCCTGCGGCTCGGCCGCGAGACCGACCGCGACGAGGTCCTCGACTACCTGCGCAACGTGTCGCTGACCTCGCCGCTCAAGCGGCAGATCGACTTCACCACCGCGCCCGACGCGGTCTCGAACGACTTCATCGGCTCGCGGCACGCCTCGATCGTCGACGCGGGCGCCACCAAGGTCGACGGCGACAACGCGATCCTCTACCTCTGGTACGACAACGAGTTCGGCTACTCGTGCCAGGTGATCCGGGTCGTCCAGCACGTCTCCGGGGTCGAGTACCCGACCTACCCGGTGCCGACCGCCTGACCGGGGCCTGCGCACAGGACTGAACCGGGGCGTACGCACAGGACTGAGGGAGCCGTCGGATGACGGCCCCCTCAGCCATGCGTCGGGCGGTCCCGGCCAGGCCCCGGTTCCGGTTCCGGTCCCGCGCCGCGCCCCGGCGGTCGTGCGCCGGGGACGCGGTCAGCCGACCGGTACGGACTCCTTCTCACGCGGGGCGTCGGGCTCCGCGACGCCGGTCGCCCGCTGGAGCCGCTCGCCCTCGACGTCCACGTTGGGCAGGATCCGGTCCAGCCACTTCGGCAGCCACCAGGCACGGTGGCCGAGCAGGGCCAGTACCGCCGGGACGATGGCCATCCGGACCACGAAGGCGTCGAAGAGCACCGCGACGGCGAGACCGAAGCCCATCATCTTGATCATGTCGTCGCTCTCCAGGATGAAGCCGGAGAAGACGCTGATCATGATGATCGCGGCGGCCGACACCACCCGCCCGCCGTGCGTGAAGCCGGTGGTGATCGCCTCCTCGGGAGCGGCCCCGTGCACATGCGCCTCGCGCATCCGGGTCACCAGGAAGACCTCGTAGTCCATGGCGAGCCCGAACACCACACCGATCATGAAGATCGGCATCATGCTCATGATCGGGCCCGGCTGCTCCACGCCCACCAGGTCGGCCAGCCAGCCCCACTGGAAGACCGCGACGACCGCGCCGAGCGCGGCGGCCACCGACAGCAGGAACCCGAGCGCGGCCTTGAGCGGCACCAGGACCGAGCGGAAGACCACCATCAGCAGCAGGAAGGCCAGCCCCACGACCAGCCCCAGGTAGGGCAGCAGGGCGTCGTCCAGCGTCTGCGAGAAGTCGATGGTCATCGCAGTCATACCGGTGACCAGCAACTCGACGCCGGTGTCGGCCTGAACGCCGCCGGACAGGTCCCGGATGGACTTCACCAGGTCTTCGGTGGCGTGGTCGCTGGGTCCTGTCCTGGGCATCACCGTCATGATCGCGGTGTCGCCCGCCTCGTTGAACTGCGCGGGCGTCACGGCGGCCGCGTCGCCCTGCTCGGTGACGGCCTTCTCCACCGCGGCGGCGGCCGCCTCGATGTCGCCGCCGTCCCCCCGGTCGAAGGTGAGCATCAGCGGTCCGTTGAAGCCCGGCCCGAACGACTCCGACAGCATGTCGTAGGCCTTGCGCTGAGTGGAGTCCGGGGCCGCCGAGCCCTCGTCGGGCAGCCCGAGCTCCAGGCTCGCCGCGGGCACCGCGATCAGGCCGAGGCTCAGTACGGCCGTGACGAGCACGCCGAGCGGGCGGCGGATCACGAACCGCGCCCAACGGGTGCCGAGCTTCGGCCTGGCATCGGCGGCCGCCGATGCCAGGCCCGCGCCGCCCCGGTCCTGGAGCTTGCGCTGCGCGCGGCTGAGCGCGCGCCGCCCCGCGAAGCCCAGCAGCGCCGGAGTCATGGTCAGCGCGATCAGCACGGCGATCGCGACGGTGGCCGCGGCGGCCAGGCCCATCTTGGTGAGGATCGGGATGTTGACCACGGCGAGACCGGACAGGGCCACGATCACGGTCAGACCGGCGAAGACCACAGCCGAGCCCGCCGTGCCCACGGCACGCCCCGCGGCCTCCTCGGGGGCGCGCCCCTCGGCGATCTCCGCGCGGTAGCGGGAGACGATGAACAAGGCGTAGTCGATGGCGACCGCGAGACCGATCATCATCGCCAGCGTCGACGTGGTGCCCGACAGGTCCAGCGCACTGCCGAGCGCCCCGATCCCGGAGACCCCGATGCCGACGCCGACGATCGCGGACAGCAGCGGCATCCCCGCCGCCACCAGCGAACCGAACGTGAGCAGCAGCACCACGGCCGCGACACCGATGCCGATCAGCTCGGCGGTGCCGCCGAGCTCTGTCTCGGCCTCCATGGCGTCGCCGCCCGTCTCGACGGTGTAACCCCCGCCGCGCGCCGCGTCGGCGGCCGCGGCCAGCGCGTCCCGCGCGCCGTCGGTCAGCTCCATCGCGGGGACCTCGTACGTCACCGACGCGTACGCCGTCGTGCCGTCCTGGCTGACCGCGTCGGCCTCGAAGGGGTCGGCGACGCTGACCACCTGCGGGCCGGCCGCCAGATCCTCGACCAGCTTGCCCACCTCGGACCTGCCCGCCGCGTCGGAGATCTTCTCGCCGCCCGGCGCGCGGATCACGACACGGGCCTGCGCGCCCTCCGCGCTGGCCGCGGGGAACCGCTCGTCGAGGAGGTCGAAGGCCTTCTGTGACTCCGTCCCCGGCATCGCGAAGGAGTCGGCGGGAGGCGCGGGCGCGGTGGCGGCCGCCACACCGGCGCCCACCAGGGCCGCCACCCAGATCAGAGCGACCAGGCCGCGACGCCGGAAGGCGCGTCGGCCCAGCGCGTACAGGAACGTAGCCACGACGAATCAAGCCCCCGTAGGAAGGAAGTGAGAAGAAAAGGAAGTGAGAAGAAGGTGAGAGGTGTCTCCATCGTCGCCGTGCCCCTGGGGCCAGGCGTCGCCCCCAATGACCGTTCCGCCGTACTGCCCCGGCAGTAGGCCCGTCTCCTCCCCGTCCTCCGCCAGCGTCACGGCCACCGGCCGGGTACTGCGCCTGAGGCACCCCGGATCTCGGGCCCGCGCTCGGGTGTGAGGCACTCCACGGCAGGGCCCGGTTTCTCCGGGCGACGCCGGGATGCGTGCCTTATACCCTGATGAGCGCACAGATGTTCCATCAGGATGCGAATGATCGGGACACGAACGACCAGGTATGTCCGTCCCGCGCGGCAGCCTGCGACGAGGAGGTTCAGTGCTCCGCTCAGCGCGCCGAGACGGATCGGCTCATCCGGACGAAGGAGGCCGCCGCCGCTGGATACGCCCGGCCGCTCTGACGGCCGGGGCGGCCGGCGCCGCGTTCCTCGGGCTGTACGGGGTCGGCCTGCTCGTGGACGGCGACGACATACCCTCCGGCACGCGGGTACGTGGCGTGGACATCGGCGGCATGGACCGCGCCGAGGCCCGCTCCGTCCTGGACCGGGCGGCCGAGCGTGGCGCCTGGGCAGAACCGGTACGGGTGCGGATAGGCGACGAGGACGGCGCCGTCGACCCGCGGGCGGCCGGGCTCTCCGTGGACAGCGCGAAGACCGCCGACCTCGCCGCCCGCGCGGGCGGCGACCCCGTGACGGTCATCGGCCGCCTGCTGACCCGCGGCGAGCGGGACGTCGACCCGGTGGTCCGGGTCGACGAGGACACCGCCCGCACGGCCCTGGCCAAGACGGCCGAGACCTACGACCGCCCCGTCCGCGACGGCGCGATCTCGTTCGAGAAGGGCGCACCGGTACCGGTGCGGGCGCGCGAAGGACAGCGCCTCGACACCGACGGCGCACTCACCGCCCTGCGGTCCGCCTATCCCGTGACGGCCGATCCCACGACGCCCGCCGCACCGGTCGAGCTTCCGGCACGGACCACGAAGCCCCGCGTCACCCAGGCCGAAGTGACCCGAGCCCTCCGGGAGTTCGCCACCCCCGCGATGTCCGCGCCGGTCACGCTCACCGTACGCGGCAGCGAGGTCGAGATCAGCCCGCGGACGCTCGGCGCGCACCTCAGCATGAAGGCCGACCAGAAGACGGGCCGCCTGAAGCCGACGCTCGACAGCGAGGGCCTGCGACGCGACCCGGCCCTGACCCGCCCGCTCGACCAGGCGACCGGACCGGCCCGCCCGGTCCCGGCGAAGCTGCGGCTCGACGGCGAGCGCGTGGTGGTGGACTCCGACGGCCAGGCCGGGCACCGGGTCTCCGCCAAGGCGCTCGGCGACGCCGTACTGCCCCTGCTCACCCGGAGCGGCGCGGACCGCACCGGCGCACTGGCGACCGAGCAGACCCCGCCCGCGCTCACCCGGAAGACGGTCGACGAACTCGGCATCAAGGAGCGGATGTCCACCTTCACCGTCGACTTCGCCCCCGCCGCCTACCGCACCACCAACATCGGCCGCGCGGCGGAACTGATCAACGGCTCGCTGGTCAAGCCGGGCGAGACCTGGAGCTTCAACGAGACGGTGGGGGAGCGCACCAAGGCGAACGGCTTCGTCGAAGGCACCTGGATCAACGGCGGCCAGTACGCGAAGGGACTCGGCGGCGGGGTCTCGGCCGTCGCCACCACCATGTTCAACGCCGTGTTCTTCGCCGGGGTGAAACCCGTCGAGTACGGCGCGCACTCGTTCTACATCGAACGCTACCCCGAAGGCCGCGAGGCGACGGTGGCCTGGGGCTCGCTGGACCTGAAGTTCCTGAACGACTCCGGCAGCGGCATCTACATCCAGGCCAGCGCCACCGACACCTCCATCACCGTCACCTTCCTCGGCACCCGCAAGTACGACGCGGTCGAGTCGGTCACCGGACCGCGCACCAACGTGACCGAGCCTGAGGAACGCACCGGCAGCGGCGACGCCTGCGTGCCCCAGCCGCCGCTCGAAGGCTTCGACGTCACCGTCGACCGGGTGTTCCGCGACGACGGCGAGGAGGTCGGGCGGGAGACCTTCACGACCCACTACACCCCGCGGGACAAGGTCACCTGCGAGGCGGACCCCGCGCCCCGCACGCGCTAGGCTACGCACGTCCCGTGGGGGAAGTCCGGTCGAAGTCCGGCGCTGACCCGCAACGGTAGGCGGAACGAGAGCCCCGATCCGGCCCCTCGTCCCGTGAGCCCGATCACCCACGGCGGCAGCAGCTCCTGACAACTCGCCGTGGTCTGCGAGAGGGTGCAGCGCGGGCGCGGTGCGTCCCGCGCCGGTCCTTGGTACGCAGGTGAACGGCCCGAGACGAAGGCGATACCCGCTCGTGGCCCCACCGCTCGAACCCCCCGGCGCCGACGCCGAGTACCGACCCCACCACGCCGAGCAGCAGCGCCTCCACCAGCACCGAGCGGTTGACCTGC